>JALGTS010000277.1 GCA_029821255.1 Candidatus Zipacnadia bacterium | reverse complement strand
CGACCAGTTTCTGGATTTTACGAAGCAGCGGCCACTTACACTATCCGAAGGTACCGACGAGGAGATACCTCACATTGACGTCACCAACCCCTATTGCAGCTACCTGCGCCGATTGATCGCCGAGCAGGCCGGGGAAGCAGGCCTGGTCGTCCACCCGGATGTCGTCTATGTCTGCACCGAGGGGCCGCGGTTCGAGACACCGGCGGAGATTCAGATGTTTGCCCAATTGGGTGGTGATGTTGTGGGGATGACCGGAGTACCCGAGGTAGTTCTGGCCCGCGAGGCCGAAATATGCTACGCCAGCGTGGGAGTAGTGACCAACTACGCCGCCGGTATCAGTGGCGAGACGCTAACGGCAGACGAGGTCCACCGCCTGATGGACCAGCTTCGCGCTGACCTGCTTGCGCTGCTGACAGAGACGATAGTTCGGTTAGATCCCGAGGCAGATTGCTCCTGTCCCTTTAAGTAGAACCTGACTGAGAGATTTTGCTCGTCAGGGTCTCGGTCTGCTTGGTAATCAGTTGGACTTCCAGCAGTAGTTGTTCCAGTTCACTACGACTCATCTGCTCACGCTTCTGGTAGCGATCATTGAGCGACCGCCAGGCCATTAGCATCTCTTCCAGCATCCTCTGGAAGTGTTGTTTGTCGCTACCTTCAGCCATCTTCGCCCAGGCTACCAAAGCGTCGCCCAGCTTCTGTTCGGCCTCAGCGAGGCTCATGGATACCGGGGGAATCTCAACAGGATAGGGACCCGATCGCCAGCGCACAACTCCCTCGTGATCCGTCAGCGAGAGAGTGATCGTGCTGAGACCGTCCTGTTTTATCAGATAGGGGACAGATACTTGCTGGGTGCTGGAGGTCAAGGTTTCTTTCACAGAGCCGAAGAAGTGACCTCGCTTATCCCGGCCCATGACCCGCACATTGAGCTTTACGGTTTGTGGTGACGCGGGCTCCACTACCGCTGGTAGTTCGTACAGTGGCCGAATCGAGACGAAGGCATTATTTTGGCCCAGCCACATCGCTCCCAGGTCATCTATTGTCACGCGGCAGGGGCGGCCTCCAAATATCAATGTTCCGAAGTTTTTGGGCTCGTGGAAGCTCTTTTCATGATACCCCCAGCTACTGAGCACGTCAGCCCGCGCGGCGTTGCGGGCCACCTCCAGAATCCACTTATCACCGGGGCGTGGTGCAACCTGATTGGCGAAGGGCAACCGCACCTCCACACTCCAGCCGTCGTCCTGGATTGTTGCCGCTGCCTCCCATTGAAAGTCTTCGGTCACCACTCGGTCATAGGAGTCATATTTGGTACCCAGGGCGTTGACCGCCAGGTGCGCATAGTCTTGGCGTTTTCCAGCGGTGTCAATGAATAGCTCCAGGCAGTCATCTCTCCACACCTCGCCATCCCGTTGGGTTACCTCGCGGCGAAGCTGCTGTGGGTTGGGATCGAAAAGCTTAGCTCCTACGTACAGGGCCTGCTTAGTATAACCCAGGTAGACGGTTGTGGGCAGTTGGGCGCAGCTCTTCCTGCCCAGGGTGACAAACTCACTGAGCACGGCTGCCCCGCTCCACTCCTGGCCGCCCACAGTACCGTCCATCACTGGAGCCTTATTCAGTAAGGCAACCGAGACGACGGGCGGGGTGTAGAATTCAGCGGCTTGGGCACAAATACAAGCTACAGCCAGCAAGGCAGATATCATCGTGGCTTTGTTCATACTCATTACGATACCCTCCCCGGTGGTTACGCGCACTGTGTAACAGATTCGTGGTAGTCTGCCCTCTCACCTCCTAAGAGGGATGACCCACTGGAATCACCAGCAGCGGGGCATGATGGGCTGGCAAGTTCAGTACTTGGCTGATTTGGCTGTCCCTGAACGCTCCTACCATCACTGAACCTAATCCCAGCCCCACCGCCTGCAAGCACAAGTTCTCACCGGCTGCGCCTGCTTCTATGTGCACGTACTGATCAGCCCGCTGCCCATATTCGGCGCGGGTGCGGGAGAAGACCGCGGTGATGACGAAATCGGCTGCTGCTTGCCTGACAAATCCCTGACCCAGACAGGCTGCTGCCAGCGCACTCCGTTGGTCACCAGTCAGATGCAGCCGCATTTGGTGGCCCTGTGGCTGGTAGTGATATACGCCCTCTGGCGTAACCACGTACAGCTCCAGCGGATAGAGTGCGCCAGCCGACGGTGCTGCACGGAACCCCCATTGCGGGTCAGTTATGCCCTGTGCGGCCCACAGCAGTTGCCCGATCTCACTTTGGGTGAGCGGCTGGTCAGTGAATGAGCGGATAGAGCGCCGCTGGGCGAGGACCTGCTCAACGCTTGCCGTCCCGGTTGTCTGCGGTGGCGGCAACTGCATCACCGCACCTTCCTGACCGCCGGAACCGACGTCTCCTAAGCAATGCATTGCCAGCAGCCCGGCTATGAGCACGACGACAACGACGGCCCCAATGATACTATGCATCACCTACCACCTCCCACTACAGTCTTTTGACTCTATCACAACTACTCCAGGG
>JALGTS010000276.1 GCA_029821255.1 Candidatus Zipacnadia bacterium | reverse complement strand
TTTGCTAACGACGAGTGCAGTGTGCTCGCTGTAGACACTGCTGCGGGAACGTTATCCGATGCTCAGCGCCAGGCGATGGAAGCGGCACTGAATAGCCGCGCCCAACGGGCGCTCGCGGTACTGCTGCATCATTACCCCGAATCGTTATCAGATGATAGCCGCCGTTGGCTACTTGACTGGTTGGAGCGCGCCGGGCCTTGCCTGCTGGTCTGCGGTCACAAACACTACGACACGTACACAACATACGAATTGGCTGAGATATATACGGTTCGCGGCCTTGATCCTGACAAGGCCCGTGGAGGACCGCCTTCAGTTACTCTGTTTGATCTCGCCCACGGAGTTTGGACCCGACGCGATATTTCCTACCAGGCGGGTACACCGGCGAAGTGGTCAAATGCCGAGCGTGCTGAGTTCGGCAACCTGTTGGGTATCTCCTGTATGAGCGACCCACTGGGCGGGCTTGAATTTGTTACCACACAGCGCGTACGCTGTGTGGAGTTGCGTAGCAACGCTGCTGACGTTGCCAGGAAGGAGCTGAACTCGCGAGTAGCTGCCTGGCGGGATAGTGGTGGTCAGTGGCTCTCGTGGCATATGCCGGACCTTTCCTGGGATGAAGTGACGCAAAAGGTAACTGGTACCGAGCGGTGGAGCGCCGATCTCGAAGTTGCCCTGGCACTTGGTGCACAACAACTGACGGTCCACGTTCCCCGTGTCCGCGCCGACTTGATGGTGGAAGGCTCAACAGTCTGGAGGAGCTTCTCCGACCTGCTTTGCAAACTGAGTGAGCCGGCGATCAACACAGGCCTGTTTGTAGGGATTGAAAACCTGCATATGCGTTCTGGCGATGCGTCGGATGGTTCGCGTCAGTTCGGCTGTCTACCGGATGAATGTCGTCTCTGGATAGAGGAGTTGCGCAGGCGGTTGGACCCTGGGCAAGTTGGCTTCTGTCTGGATGTGGGCCACGCCCGCAATAACCTGCCTTTTTCCGACTGCCTCAGCATTGGACAGTGGTACACTTTGATGGGGCGTGAGACAGTGGGGTATCATATCCACCAGGTCACAAAGACGGAAGGGGGAATGTCCGACCACCACCCCCTGCGTCAGATCTACGGAGGAGGCCTTCCGGAACTTATCTCGTACAGCTCTTTTCTCTTTGGTTGGCATACAGGGCTACTCAATCATCGCCCAATCTTTCTTGAAATCCGTGGCGATACGCGAGGTCGGGCTGAGAGTTTCAAAGCAATCTGGAAGCAAGTTGTGGAATTTCCCGGGGGTGCTTCTGGCGAGATCTGACTTGCCCCGGTTCGGCTGTTGTCGGCGCCTCCAATCGCTCAGTGGGAGTAACATGCCCTCGGAGTGAGCACCCGAACTGGGAATAAGAGGCTATATTGACTGCCACCCATACCAACATCAGATAATAAGCATACTTGGGAGGATTGAAAATGTCACTCAGCACTATGCCTAATATTTGGGGGGAGGGGAAGTTGATTGCCTTCTCCGGATTGGATGGCCCGACCAATTGGCGCCACACCCTGGTAGGCAGCGCGACGACCCAGCCGCTGGGCATCCGATTTCACCTCGGCCCGGATGTGCTCCTGTCCTTTGGAACCAACGTGCAGCTCCGCGACGCAGAGATAGTTCTGGGCGATGCTGTCCGTCTAACAGCACAAACCAGTGACGGCCCTGCCGAGTTGGAGTTTGCCTTTGCTGATTGCTGGCGGCTGGTTGGGCAAGTGAACGGGGCACTCCAGCCACAGCTAAGTGAGCATCGCAATCTGGAAGCAGGCCATCTACATCTGGAAGTGGCTCCAGCCGATGACGGTCAGCGCTTCTGTATCGCTCTCGGTCCTGACAGTGCAAGTCAGGCAGCCCAGAGAGCCTGCGAGGGCCTGGAGTTGGACGTTTCCCGATTGGTGGCCCAACGCAGCGAGTTTGTAAGACAACTGGATTGCTCAAAGCTATTGGCTGACGCCGACGAAAAGACCTACCGCAAGTGCGCTGAGCTGCTCAAAGTCAACGTCCGCACACCCGAGGGGCAAATTAGACGTCGCTGGACTACTCCGGATGTCTGGCCCCACCGCCATTTGTGGTTGTGGGATTCGGCTTTTCACAGCCTCGGGTGGCGATATCTGGATCCTCAGGTAGCAGTTGATAGTCTACTATCAGTGGTTGAGAGTCAACTTCCCGACGGCTGCATCCCTCATATGATTACTCCCGAGGGTCACTCGGAGATCACCCAACCACCGATTCTGGGTTGGGCCGCTTGGAAACTCTATCAGGAGACCGGAGATAAGGTGTTGCTGGAGGCTTGTTACGATTCATTGTCTCGCTTCATAGAGTGGTTTTTTGAGCAGCGCGATGTGAACAATAACGGCCTGTTGGAATGGCATAAGGAGATGTCAAACATACAATGTCGTTGTGGTGAGTCGGGCTGGGATAATTCGCCCCGCTTTGACCGGCCTATTATTGACGACCATATTGACCTGAACAGCTTTGTGGTCTGTGAGATGCACCACTTGGCA
>JALGTS010000275.1:2537-3872 GCA_029821255.1 Candidatus Zipacnadia bacterium | reverse complement strand
TCGCGACGATGGCCTTATGGTAGTCCTGCAGCGCTTTGACGTCAATTTCGCCACTTTGCAGCGCTTCAATGCCCATTACCGCAACAATCGCTCCGGCAATAGTAGTAATGCTGGGCACATCATAGGCAACTGCCTCGGCGCGAATACGCCGCTGGTCTTCACGCGGCTCTTCACCTCGGGGTGTATTTATGATCAGGTCAATGCGGCCCTCGTGGATAAGATCAATGACGTTGCGACCGCGTGGAACAGAGACGCGGTAAACTACCTCGGCATCTACACCAACCCGCCGCAGCACCCCGGCGGTACCTTCGGTAGCTACTATGTGAAAGCCCAGTTCGTGGAGACGCTTACCCAGAAAGATGACATCCCGTTTGTCGCGGTTACGCACGCTGATGAAGACGGTGCCTCGTGTGGGCAGTTTGTGGCCAGCGGCGATATAGGCCTTGGCGAAGGCCGCACCGAAGTGAGTGTCTATGCCCATTACTTCACCCGTGGACTTCATCTCCGGCCCCAGTATTGTATCTATGCCGGCAAACTTGGCGAAGGGAAAGACCGGGCACTTGACGGCTATATGCTCGATATGCACCTCTTCGGTGAAGCCCAGCTCTTTCAGGGACTTCCCCGCCATCACCCGAGCGGCTAACTGTGCCAGCGGCACGCCGATGGTCTTGCTGACAAACGGTACAGTACGGGAGGCCCGGGGATTCACTTCCAAGACATAGAGAACCTCGTTACGGATAGCGTATTGAATATTCATCAAGCCCACCACGCCCAGTTCCCGGGCCAGAGCTTTAGTCTGGCGCTGGATCTGAGCCACCTCCTCCTCCGCCAGGCTGAAGGCTGGCAGGACACAGGCTGAGTCGCCGGAGTGAATACCGGCCTCCTCGATATGCTCCATAATGCCGCCGATGACACAACGCTGCCCGTCAGCGATGGCGTCAACATCAATCTCAATAGCATCCTCCAGGAACTTATCAATCAGAACTGGGTGGTCGGGAGAGGCTTTGACGGCTGCGCTCATATAGCGGTCGAGCTGCTCCTCATTGTACACAATTTGCATGGCTCGCCCTCCCAACACATACGAAGGCCGCACCACCACCGGATAGCCGATCTCCTGGGCCGCCCGGCGGGCTTCTTCCAGGGAGGTTGCCGTGTCATTGGCTGGTTGCACCAGGCCGAGCTTATCAAGGACCTGTTTGAAGCTCTTCCGATCCTCCGCGCGGCGGATGCTCTCGGGAGGAGTTCCGATGATTGGTATACCGTGGGCCTCCAGGCCTGCCGCAAGATTCAGAGGCGTCTGGCCGCCGAACTGGACAATAACTCCACGGGGCTTTT
>JALGTS010000275.1:0-2532 GCA_029821255.1 Candidatus Zipacnadia bacterium | reverse complement strand
CCGGGGCTTTTCTTTGTCACATATATTGAGCACATCTTCGAGGGTGAGCGGCTCAAAATAAAGCTTATCGGAGGTGTCATAGTCAGTACTGACCGTCTCCGGATTACTGTTGACCATTATGGCCTCGTAGCCATCTTCCTGCAGACCGAGGGCAGCGTGAACGCAGCAATAATCAAACTCAATTCCCTGACCAATCCGGTTGGGTCCACCTCCCAGTATGATAATATTAGGCTTGTTACTGGCGCAGAATTCGTCTTCCTGTTCGTAGGTGAGATAGTAATAGGGGGTGTAAGCCTCAAACTCACCAGCGCAGGTATCCACCGATTTTACCACCGGCTCAACACCCATCTCCTGGCGCATCTGTCGGATGGACTCTTCATCTGACTCGGTCAGAACGGCAATCTGGCGATCAGAGAAGCCAGCGCACTTCATCTGGCGCATATGCTCCGAAGTTATCGCAACCGGCTGGTTGGCTGGGCGTTGACGCAACTTGACCAGTTCATCCTGCATCTGGACAATCTCTTTCATGTGCTGCAAAAACCACGGATCAATCCGGGTCAGCTCATACAATTCCTCCAGACTTAGGCCCTTGCGCATAGCACTGCGGAGCTGGAAGAGCCGATCCGGGTGGGGAATGGAGAGTAGCTCCCGCAACTGTTCAGCAGGTAGCTGGTCGTAGTGAATACCCTGACCATCTCCGCCCAAGCCGAAACGGCCGATCTCCAGGGAACGAATCGCCTTTTGCAAGGATTCCTTGAAGGTCCGCCCGATTGCCATGGCCTCTCCTACTGACTTCATCTGCGTCATAAGCTGGGGGTCAGCTCCAGGGAACTTCTCAAAGGCCCAACGCGGTATCTTGGTGACTACATAATCAATGGTCGGCTCAAAGCAGGCCGGCGTCTCACGGGTGATGTCATTAGGTATCTCATCAAGTGTATAGCCGACCGCCAGCTTAGCGGCGATCTTGGCGATTGGAAAGCCAGTAGCCTTAGAAGCGAGCGCTGAAGAACGACTGACGCGGGGGTTCATCTCAATGACTACTATCCGGCCATCTTCGGGATTAACCGCGAACTGGATATTGCTACCCCCGGTATCCACGCCAATCTCGCGCATCACCCGGATGGCCAGGTCACGCATAGTCTGGTACTCGTTGTCGGTCAGCGTCTGAGCAGGGGCAACGGTAATTGAGTCGCCAGTATGAATGCCCATCGGATCAAAATTCTCAATGGAACAGACAATTACCACATTATCGCGATGGTCGCGCATCACCTCCAGCTCATATTCCTTCCAGCCAAGGACCGATTCCTCTACCAAGATCTCGTTCATCGGACTGGCATCAAGACCATGAGCAGCGACGACCTCCAGCTCCTCCATATTGTGGGCGGTGCCGCCGCCGGTTCCGCCCAGAGTTGCCGAGGGTCTAATAATTAGGGGGAAGCCGATCCGGCGAGCAATATTGCGTGCATCACTGAGGGTACTAGCGAAGGCGCTCTCCGGCACTTCCAGGCCGGCAGCCAACATGGCATCCTTGAATAGCTCGCGGTCTTCCGCCTTCTTAATAACCTTGCGCTTGGCTCCAATAAGCTCGACATTGTGACGAGAAAGCACGCCAGACTCCGAGAGACTCATTGCCAAGTTGAGTCCCGTCTGACCGCCCAATGTGGGTAGCAACGCGTCGGGCTTCTCCTGGGCGATGACTCGGGCCACGCTTTCGGGGGTTAGCGGCTCAATGTATGTCCGATCAGCGATTTCGGGGTCTGTCATAATGGTGGCTGGATTGGAATTAACCAGCACTACCCGATAGCCTTCCTCGCGTAGAGCCTTACAGGCTTGGGTGCCGGAGTAGTCAAACTCACACGCTTGTCCGATAACTATCGGACCTGAACCAATTATCAGTATCGTTCGAATATCTTCGCGCTTTGGCATAAATACTCCAAGATTTGCCGATTGAGAAGTAATACGCGCGGACTACTGCTACTGGTTGTTTAGGTAGTACGAGTACAGGCACTTGAACAGCTTTCTCCACATAATTCGTCCTCCAGCCCAGATGCTCCTTCCCAATAGTTGGAGGTAGAGCAGTGGTTAGTGCAAGTCATCAAGCTCTGGGTCGGTCTGCGTTAGCTATAGTGGCAGTTCGCCGCCCAGCTTGATGGCGCGGTGGTAGATGGCCACTAAACGGTCAGTCACATGTGCCACATCAAATTGCTGAGCTGTCTGCCGTGCCCCCTCAGTCACTTTGGCAAACAATGCAGGATTATCCATCAGTTCCAAGACCTTCTCAGCCAAGCCTGCAGCGCCATCTTCCACTTCGCTGAGCAATCCGTTGACACCTGTTTGAATCATATCCTCAGCTCCAGGGGCGCAGAGCCCAACAATTGGTGTGCCAGTCGCCATTGCCTCGGTATATGCCAGTGGTTGAGTTTCACTCAAACTGGCCGTCACCATGACATCTATGGCTGCCTGATAGGGGGGGATATCTTCATAGGGGACACCACCAGTGAGGAAGACGCGCTCAGCTCCCTCCATATGCCG
>JALGTS010000274.1 GCA_029821255.1 Candidatus Zipacnadia bacterium | reverse complement strand
CCCCCTGAGCAGGGCGCGGATCTGTGGGATGGGGCCAAATCTCTGGAGCTTGCTGAGGCGATTTACGAAAGTGCCAACTCTGGCGGCGCACGCGTGGCAGTTCCCGTGCGGTAGGTGACAAGGTACTTCGGGTAGGAAGCGGCGATATAACTTGGCAGCCGCCGGGCTGCGGCGCTTGACAGGTGTACGAGCGGCTACCTATAATGCGCCTGGAGGCTGATCGGTCGTAGATAGAGGGAGGAAACAAGTTATGCTATGGCTTAGTGGTCTGCAGCGAGTCACGGTTGTCTCGATCATTGCCACACTGCTTGGAGTGGGGCCCTTAGTGGTTGTTGCACAGACCCCGACGTCCCCAGCCTCAACCGATACCGAAGTTCTTTGCATAGTCAATGGTAATCCTATCACCCGCGCCAATGTGAACAAGGCTGTGCAACAGAAGTGGGGCAGAATGATTCTGGAAGATCTGATTGAGCAGAAGCTGATATTCCAGGCGGCCGAGGCCAGAGGATTGACCATTTCTGAAGAAGAGTTCGAAGCTCGGCTGAAAGCTGTGAAGGCCGAGTATAAGACCCTGGAAGACTTTAATGCGATGATGGCAAAGCGGGGCATTAAAGGTCCCGCCTTCCGCCAGGAACTGCGTGCCCAAATGTTGCTGGACAAACTTGTCGAGCAGATTGGCAAAGTAACCGAAGCAGAGGCCCGTGCTTATTACAATGATCACCTGAGTGCCTATCAGGCACCAGAGCGCCGCCATGTACACGCCATTATCGCCAAAGACGCCGTGCAGGCATACAATGCCCGGCAGCAGGTTGCCGGTGGCGCTGATTTTGATGCAGTGGCAGCAGATATTGGCACTGAGATGGCTGGCGACTGGGGCTGGCTGGCAAAAGAGGACTTGCGTAATCCCCTGATCCGTGAGACCGCCTTCAGTCTCAAGCCCGGTGACGTCAGCAATCCGATCTTCGTTGACGATGAGTATTACGTCCTCTGGGTAGAGGAGGTCCAAGCTGGCATCAATCGGAGTTTTGAAGAGGTAGTTGACCAGATCGTAGCTAAGATCCGCGCAGAGCGGGGCATTACCCCGGAAAGCGTGGTAGCGGGACTGTGGCGCGACGCCGAAATCAGCGTCCCCTGGCGGGCCTACGACTACTTAGAAGAAGAATATAAACAGCTTGGCCAGCTCAAGGTCACCGTAGACGGCAAGCCGGTGAAGATGCCCATCGCTCCGGTGATTCTTGACAACGGCCATATGCTGGTTATGGCTAAGCCATTGCTAAGGGCGATAGGTGCAGAAATTACCTGGGATGCTGATCAGCAGACGATGACGGCAGTCACCACCGCTGGCACTATTCAGGTCACCGTCGGTTCTATTGAGGCCAGGTCGGGCGATCGGGTTATTCTGATGAAAGAACCGCCCCGGCTTCGCACAGGCAATCTGCTGATTTCACCCCGACCGGTTGTCTCGGCGCTGGGCGCCACCGTTGTATGGGATCCCACGACCTATACCCTGAAGGTGGCGACTAAAGGTGCCGACCGACAGCACAATAACCAATAGCGCTGCCTACGCAACTGCTACCTTGATTGCTGACAGATCGGCTTTTCCCGCCCCGGCCTCCGCCGCCAGTCTGATGTGAGGGACATCTTCCGGCTGTTGTCCTAACAGTTGGACGGCATATGCATCAACGGCCACTATATCCGCGCTGACTAAGACCGTATTGCGCTCTTCCACCTTGCCAGGCCCCTGGGGACCACCGGTGAGCAGCACACGGGTGGCGTCCACGATGTTCAGTGTCGGCCGCAGCGAGGCGGCCAGCCCGGCGATATTCTGATGCAGATTCAGCCCCCGGGCGCTTCCCGCCCCGGCCCGGTGGTAGGCCCCTCGGTCCCAGACGGTGCCCATCTGATTCTTCAGGGCGATGGTGGCCCCACTTGCGCTGTGTGATTTGACGATTGGCAAGTTGATGTATACGTCGCATTCCAGAATGTCTGTGGCGACCTGATCGGTTGTAATGTTACGCCCGGCCGGTAGCGAAACTTGCTGGTACATATTCTCGTGGCTTAGGCTGATCAAGGGGATGGTTAGTTCTTGACATACTTGCTTAGCCCCTGACATATCGAAAGCCACGCTGGCGGTGTCGCAGCTATGCTCCACAACGATAATCCGTGCCGGGTTGGCCTGCTGGCACAGTTTGATAACTGCTGCTAGCACTTCGGGGCTCGTGGTCGCCGCTTGCGCAGGCTGACGCGCCCAAGCTAAATTAGGCTTTAGGACCACGATGTCGCCGGGGCGAATCCAACTGCTGATACCGCCGTAGTTAGCGATAGCAGTGCCCACCAATTCTGCGGGGGGCATATTATTGGCCACAGCGACGTCAACGTCGGACGGACCTGGCTGCCATCGGTTATTGCCGATCTTCAAGTCAGCATCCGATAACGGTTGCCCTTCAGTTTGACTCTTGTCACTCGTAGCGCTGGGTACCTGGCGAGATGTGCCAGCGGACGGCTGCCTGCGGCTACAGCTCGTCAAAGTGGCCAGTCCGGCCAGGCCGAGGCCCAATTTA
>JALGTS010000273.1 GCA_029821255.1 Candidatus Zipacnadia bacterium | reverse complement strand
TTTATTGTGGCTGGCATCGTCCACTTAAGTATAATATACGGAACGCTGACCTGGGTAATAGTCTTTTTGCTGTGGTCCTATTTCGGCGCCAGTATCATCCTGTTCAGCGCCCACATGGGTTGGGCTTATGATGAGCAACACAAGAAAGGCTCGGCCTCCTCTTAAGCTAAATACTCGCTCATCGCCAGAAAAGGAGGATTTTTGCAGCCTTCATTGAATAAAGTAATCGCGGATAAGGTGCCGAGGCATGCGCGCGAACCGGAGGAGTTAGGTGGCCCACAGTGGTTAGCAACCTTCTTCAGAAGGCTACAGAGATCACCGAAGCAAGCGGATGAAGCTAAGCAGGAGGACACTGAATGAGTGAACTTCGCAAGGATCCGATAGTTGACCGCTGGGTAATCATCGCCGCCGAGCGCGGGCACCGGCCTTCTGATTTCAAGGCTCCGACCGAGCCGCCCAAGTCGGGAGGGTGTCCGTTTTGTGAGGGTAATGAGGCAACGACTCCACCGGAGATATATGCCGTCCGTGACGGCAGTCCACCCAACAGCCCCGGTTGGCAAGTACGGGTGGTGCCAAATAAATTTCCCGCCCTGGCCATTGAAGGGAAGTTAATACGCTCGGGTTTCGGTCGTCTAGACCGTATGACCGGCGTGGGGGCACATGAGGTGATAATTGAAAGCCCTAATCATTCTGATGATATTCCCACTATGAGCGCTGACCACATTGCACTCATTCTGGATACCTATGCCCACCGCACTAACGACCTGCGGCGCGACGAGCGCTTCCGGCACACCATCATCTTTCGCAACTACAAAGGCGAAGCGGGCGCCTCGCTGAGTCATCCTCACTCTCAGCTCATTGCCCTACCCTTCATTCCAAAATTAGCCAGAGAGAAGTTAGTAAGTGCCCGGGAGTACTACCAGAACAAGGAACGCTGCATATTCTGCGATCTGATTGAACAGGAACTAAATATGCCTGAGCAGGAACGGGTGATCTACTGCAACGATTACTTTGTCATTCTCTCACCATTCGCCGCCCGTTTTCCCTTCTCGGTCGAGATCTATCCGCTACAGCACCACCACGACTTTGTGGCAATGGACTCAACAACGCAACTGGCCCTGGCCGAGACATTGCAATTTATCTTGGGTCAATACAAGGACCTATTGGCCGATCCGGCTTACAATATGACGCTGCAAACCGCCCCTAATACCATCCCACGGCCGGGTCATCCTGACTATTGGAGTAGTATTGCCTACGACTATCACTGGCATATAGAGATATTCCCGCGCCTGACGAAAGTGGCCGGATTTGAATGGGGCACTGGCTGCTACATAAACCCGGTTGCTCCCGAAAAGGCCGCCCAGTATCTGCGGGCCAAGGCCTCCTCGTCGCCGGGAGCCAACGAACAATGAACACAGATAACTGTTCAGTTGATCGTAGCCTCTTGGAATGTGTGATCGCACATATGCCGACTCGGATACTGGTCGTGGACCAGGATATGACTATCCGTTACGCTAGTCGTGCCTACTGCGATATGCGCAAGATTAGCCTTGACGAGATAGTAGGGACAAGTCTGGCAGAAGTCTTCCCCGCTACAATACTGACTGAAGCCGGCCTGGCCAAGGCAATAAATGACACAATATCCAGCGGACGTCATACTCGCTGGTCTGGTTACCGTCAGCCTACCGCCGACCATAGTCAGCGCATCATTGATATCCGGCTATACCCGTGCAACTGTGGAGACGAAAACCTTGCCCTGCTGGCTATAGAAGATGTCTCCGAGCAACATCGGCAGCTTTACGAACGCGACATTATCCAGCAAATTAGCCGGGTTATGTTGCGCATTATCAACTTGCCACAACTGCTCCACGCTATACTCACAGCAATGACTGCCGGCGGAGCCGCCGGGCTGGGGTTCAATCGGGCAATCCTGCTGCTGGTGGACGAAGCGGCCGGCATGCTCAAAGCCGAGATGGCCGTTGGCCCCCGTGACGCTGCACAGGCCTATCAGATTTGGTCGCAGATTGATCCAGAACAGTACCGCACACTCGACGACCTGTTAGCCAGCAGCTCGGAACCACCTACTCCAGAAGAACAACCGTTGCAAGACTTGGTCAAACAACTACAGTTCTCTCTAAAAGAAACTGATGTCCTGCCCATGGCCGTGCTTGCAAAGGGGCAGACTGTGCATGTTACGAAGGGGGCTAACGATCTCTGCGTTGACGAACGTCTGTATGAGCTGCTACAGACTGACGACTTCGTAGTTGCCCCTCTGTTGATCGAGCAACAAGCCATCGGGGCAGTAATTGCTGACAACTTTGTCACTCACGAGCCAATCTCCGAAGCCGATGTCCAGCTTCTGAATACGCTAGCCAACCATGCCGCGCTGGCTATTGATCGCGCCCGAGCTTATGAGAAGCTCCAGCAACGGGCTAAGCAACTGGAAGAGGCAAATGAACAGTTAGCCACCGCCCAGAAAGAGAAAATTGAAGCTGAGAAGCTGGCCGCTGTCGGTGAGTTAACCGCCCTGGTGGCTCACGAAATACGTAACCCGCTTGCCACAATCGGGG
>JALGTS010000272.1 GCA_029821255.1 Candidatus Zipacnadia bacterium | reverse complement strand
AGCGAACGACTGTTTGCGCCGTTCTATGGACCGGAGTAAGTCAGGACGACGAGCAATGGTCCCGTTTATGTTAGCCGTTGAATTGCCTCATCGCCGCTTCCATGCCCTCCGCCACAACACATTCCACGGCGGCATATGCCCGCTGAATTAGCTGGTCGGCTATTTCCTCTTCTTCGGCATCAAATGGTGAAAGCACAAAGCTGCGGGCCTCAGCCTTCGGCGGTAGGCGACCAATGCCCAGCCGCAGACGCGGGATCTGCTCGGTGCCCAGATAATCAATGACTGATTGCATGCCCTTGTGCCCACCGGAGCTGCCCGCACGGCGCAGTCGCAGCATCCCCAGGTCAATGTTGATATCGTCGTAGATAACCAGCAACTCTTCAGGGGAGAGGTCAAAGTGGGCACAGATGCGACTGACAGCCTGGCCGCTTTCATTCATAAATGTCATCGGCTTGACCAGCAGAACTTGGATGCCCCCAATTTCGCCCTCGCCGATGACCGCCTGGAGCATATGCTGAGGCGAGGGGAACCCGTGACGCTGGGCCAGCAGATCAATGACACGAAACCCGACATTATGCCGGGTTTCGGCGTACTGCGGTCCCGGATTGCCTAAGCCGATAATGCAGTGTGGTGCAGATGCCCTCATTGCCCTTGGTTGGTTGAGCGAGCTGGCCAGCGGCCTGATAGTAGTAGCATCCACATGTACCGACCTCGGGCTACCCGTCTATTGGCGATGCCCCGAAATAACAACATCAGGTGCGCTACGGAGAGCTTATTGGTGGACGACCGAGCGGCTATTCGTCCTCCTCAGCCTCGGCAGGCTCTTTGCCTTCCTCGCCCTCAGATAGCTCCAGTTCTTCTTCTAACGGCACCTCTTCAAGGCCTTCGAGCAGTTCTTCACCTACTCGTGCTTCAAGGTCCTCTTCCCTGATAGGCGCGGCGATGCTCACCACCGTCTCGGCGGGATCAGCCAGAATTTCGACACCCTCCGGCGCCTGGAGCGCGTCGGCGTGAACAGTGTCGCCGATCTGCAAGTCGGTGATGTCGGCTATGATATAGTCGGGAATGTTGGTGGGCAGGCAGCGCACCTCCACTTCGTGCATTACCTGATCCACCACCCCGCCATCCACCTCAACGCCGGGGGCTATCCCCCTGACTTCTATGGGCACGCTGAAGATACTGGCTTCCTTAAGGGATATCCATTGAAAGTCGACGCTTAAGGCCTTACGACTGATAGGATGGCGCTGAATGTCCTTAATGATCGCTGCAGTTCCCTGTTCTACCTCAACGCCTGCGATCTGCAGATCCAGCAGAGCATTAAGCCCCTGTTCGGTACGCAGGACCCGGTCAAGCTGTTCTGCCGAGACGGCAATGGACAGGGTTTCTTTGCCCATTCCGTAGACGACTCCTGGGACTATGCCTTGCTCGCGGAGCCGTCGGGCCGGTCCGGAGCCGAACTCCTCCCGCCGCTTGGCCTCGATTACTATCTGTTCCATCTATTTTTACCCCCTACTTTGTCGGTTTGTCTTTCGTCTGTTTGGTGTGCTCTCAGAACATTCTTTTCTGCTGGGCGGTGCGGTTGGCCAGGATCGCGCTTACCGAGGCATCCTTGTGAATATTATCAATCGCTTCGGCCAACAGTGGGGCCAGGTTGAGAATATCCATTTTATCAAGTCGCTTCTCCGGCGGGATGGGGATTGAGTTAGTCACTACTACGCTGTCCACCACATCTTGGGCCAACCGCTCGCAGGCAGGGTCCGACAGCACAGCGTGCGTGGCCGCACAATGTACCTGGGCAGCGCCGTGCTCTCGCAGCAGCCTGGCTCCTTGAACCATTGTTCCGCCGGTATCAATCATATCATCCAACATTATGGCGCGCTTGCCGGCCAGCTCGCCGATGGCCTCCACAGCACTAACTTCGTTATCACGGGGGCGGCGCTTAGCCACTACCCCGATGGTGGCGTGTAGCTCGTCAGCCATCTCCATCGCCTCGCGCGCAGCATTAGGATCGGGAGCTACCACGATGACATCTTCGCCTTGCAGACCCTGGTCAATGAAGTGGTTGGCCATTATGCGGCGGGCAGGGAGATGATCTACCGGGATATCAAAGAATCCCTGGATCTGGTCGCTATGCAGGTCCACGGCCAGAACCCGGTCAGCGCCGGCCTGGGTAATGAGATCGGCAACTAATTTGGCGCTAATCGGCTCACGCCCTTTTGCCTTCTTATCCTGGCGTGCGTAGCCATAGTAGGGCAACACTGCCACGATGCGCCCGGCACTGCCTCGCTTGAAGGCGTCTAACATCACCAGCAGTTCCATAAGATTCTCATTGACTGGCCGGCAGGTCGGCTGAATGACGAAAATGTCCATGCCCCGGACACTTTCATTGATCTCTACAGCGACCTCGCCGTCAGCAAACCGGCTGACTTTCATATTGCCCAGGTCTGTCCCGAGCTGGCTGGCGATTGCCTCTGCCAACTGTGGATTCGCGTTGCCACAAAACAGTCGCAATTGGCCGTGAAACAATTTTGTCACCCTCTTTGCCTGCCCCGGCTGACTTATCTGCCTATGCT
>JALGTS010000271.1 GCA_029821255.1 Candidatus Zipacnadia bacterium | reverse complement strand
AACGAGCAAGTGCAATCTGCACGGTCCGTCGGCGAACACCACCACGCCTGCCTCGCCACCCTCTGAGGAAATTGGAGAAAAGCCGAAAGAGGAGGCCAGTACAAGAGCTGGCACCACAGAGCACGCAGTATCTGCCGATGAAGGGCAGCAGTAGCTGTTATGGATAGCATTGCTGAGCAGAAATCCCAATTTGCCACCCGCCTACGAGTCGTTGCTGGCGTGGTAGGCTTAGTTTTTGTTTTATTTGTAGGCCGTTTATGGGTGCTGCAACTGACCCGGTGGACGACTTATGCCAAGGATGCTGTAGCTAATCGTACGGAAATAGTATGGGAGCAAGCACCTCGTGGCATCATTTGCGACCGCAATGGAGTAGTGCTGGCCGAGAATCGCCCTGTGTGGACGGTTCATATCATTCCCGCTGACTTTCCCGATGACCAGGAAAAAGCTGACGAAATTGTTGCGCAACTGGCCGGTATTCTGGGGCAAGAGCGTTCGGTTTCGATCCCCGAACTCAAAGAGCAGATCAGTGAAATTTGCCAGAGCAGGGGCCCCGAAGCCCGACCGTTACCAGGTGTGGGGGAGGATGTCTCCCTGCGAGTCGTTCAGGCTATTGAGGCTCATCAGTATGAGATGCCTGGGGTGGTGATCAAGCAGAATAGTCAGCGCTACTATCCCCACGGGGAACTGGCCTCTCACCTGATAGGGTATGTCCGCCCCATTAACGTCAATCTGGTGGACTATGAGCGAGTAAAGGATTTCTGCTATCCCCAATCATCATCGGCGCCGGATAGGTTGCTGAACATTGACAAGCTGGCCCACCAGCCGATATACACCCTCAATTCGCTCTTTGGCCAGGAAGGAGTGGAGGCCTCTTATGAACTGTTGGAACGCAATGGCAAGATGATGCCAGTCCTGCCCGGCCGGCGGGGATATCACCTCTACGAAGTCAATGCCAGCGGCCAGCCAGTGCGGGAGATTGATTCGCGACCTCCTGACCCGGGGGCAACTGTTTATTTGGCTCTGGACACTAAATTGCAAAGGGTGGCGGAGCAGGCTCTGGAGCGAGCAATTGCTGGCACCAAGCATACTGCCGCCGCGGTGATGATGGACGTTGAAACCGGGGAGATACTCGTGCTGGCGAGCAAGCCGAGTCTGAACGCCAACATTTGGACAAAGCCCATTCCTCCGGAGGAGTGGAAGCGCATCCACAATGACCCCCGTCGGCCGCTGCGCAATACTGCAATTGCCGGTGAATATCCGCCCGGTTCGGTCTTCAAGATTATCTCTGCCATCGCCGCCTGGCAGACCACGGATCTGCAGGAAAATACTACCTTCATCTGTGATGGTGCCATTACGGTAGGGCGCCGTCATCAGCGTTTTGAGTGCTGGAAGCACAGCGGCCACGGCGCGGTAGACTTCTACAAGGGTATGGCCCAGTCGTGCGATGTCTACTTCTATCAAACTGTGTTGAAGGCGGGGCTGTCCAGCGACAGCATTGCCCGATATGCTCGCTTGTTGGGGCTGGGGGCACGGACCGGAATAGATATTCCTGGTGAAGAAGAAGGTTGCGTGCCCGATAAAGAGTGGAAGGCGACAGTTGAGCGCGACTTGTGGTTGACGGGCGATACATTGAATATGGTTATTGGGCAGGGTTGGTTGACAGTCACACCCCTACAAATGGCTGTGGCGACAGCAGCAGTGGCTAACGGGGGTAATGTCCTCCAACCGAGAGTAGTGCACAAAATTCAGTGGCCCCAGTGGTTGGGTGGACAAGTGGAAGTACTCAAGCCCCACATTGTGCGTAAACTTGGGGTTGCTCCGGAAACGCTGGCCCGGGTGCGCCGGGGTATGCGTCTGGCCGTCACCCAGCCCCACGGTACCGCTCAGGCAGTCGGGGGCTTGGGAGTTGCTGTTGCTGGCAAGACTGGCTCGGCCGAGCATCGCGCCGACCGTCCCACTCATGCTTGGTTTGTTTGCTTTGCTCCCTATCACCACCCTAAGTATGCTGTGGCCGTCTTTGTATGGGAAGGAGGGCATGGTGGGACGACTGCCGCTCCCATTGCCCGACAGATTCTGGCGGCGGCCTTTGGATTAGAGCGAGGGCGTCACGTTTCTGCTCCCTTGCCTACAGCTTCGGACTGAAGAGAGCAGCATAGCCCGGCGGGAAGAAATGATACTGCTCTATAGATGAATGCCAGGACCATCAAGAGAAGTGATCTGAGGGACCTCGGATAGATGGGAGCAAATCGGCCCATCAAAAACAACAAGCTTAATGAGCTTACCGGCACGCAGTGGCTGAAGTTCCAGAAGAGCTGGTTCATCCACAATCCTCCTCCACGCAGCGAACAGGAGCGGCTGCATCCGGCCAAGTTTCCGGAAGACCTCTGCCAGCAGTTCATTGAGTTCTTCACCAAGCGGGACCAACTGGTCCTGGACCCAATGGCAGGTATGGGCAGCGCCCTGGTAGCAGCAGTGCGCGCGGGCCGGCGGGCTGTTGGCATTGAACTAAATCCCAATTATGCTGAACTGGCCCGCAGTCGCGTGCAGCGGGAGAAGGCTGGTGATCGAGCCCGAGTAA
>JALGTS010000270.1:2655-4895 GCA_029821255.1 Candidatus Zipacnadia bacterium | reverse complement strand
AATCCAAGTGCAACAGCGTGTGCAGCCGATGGATGCAGCCAGCTCGGCGGCAGCAGGCAAGTCAGACATATCTGTACGAAACTCCTCCTCGCTTTCGCGCCAATTCACTGGCAGGTTCCACGCTGCTGGCTCCACACTGTATTTGGCGAAAAGCTCGTTAGCAGAGTCGGGCCCCAGGGCTACGATTTCGTCAATATTTACTCCTACGCCAGCATAGCCGCAGTCGGCCGCCAGCGCTACGTACTCGGTGAAGCTCTGGCGTTGCCCGAGGATGGAGTGATTCAAGGACAGTTTCATGTTATCACCTTGGCAAGTAAAGGGTTGCTTGCTGGTTCATTCCCCCTTCGTCCTAAAGGCAGGGACTCCTTCATTTGGGGGCAGTGTTTTTAGCTTGCCTTGACAACCTGCGGTTGTGAGCTCTGTGTACGGTAAAGACACGGCTTGGCTTGACACAGACTCGGCTAGCGGTTATACTCATATTGCTATTGTTGTGGGTATAGCACTGAATATTGGTTCACAGAAGAGGCCGATCATAATGGCCAAAAAATATTGTTCTAAGTGTGGGTACGCAAATCCCGTAGAGCGCGGTGCGTGTCTGATGTGTTACACTCTGTTACCTGCTACGGCGCTTGAAGAAGGACAGCAGCCGGTTCCAGTGGCGGATGCTCCCCTTAGCCTGGAGGCTATGGCTGCGGTGGTGATTGAGGCGACAGAAGGAGGCCTGGCAGGTGTGGCGGGCGGGGCGATAAGCACAGAAAGTGGCGTTGAGGCCGAAGAATATGAGATGGCGGCACTTGAAGAGATGGCTGCCGAGGCACCGCCGGCCCACCCCGCCGAACCGGTAGAAGAGGCCGCTCCAGCCGAGCCTGCCGAAGAGGCTGCTGAGGAGCCCGAAGAAGAGTATATTCCCCCGCCGCCCCCGCCGGGAGTTGTGGAACTGGAGGAGGAGCCAGCAGAGGCGGTGGCTGCTGTATCAGAGCAAGACGTGGCCGAGCAAGAGATTCCCCAAGCTCCTCCGGCTCCCCCCGTTCCTGAAGAGGTAGTTGAGCTTGACGAGGCCACTGCTGAAGAGGAAGCTAAAGAGGGTCCAAGCGACGAATGGACCATAAGGGAAGATTGAGGGTCCGGACGGATAGCTGGTGTGAATATTGATGCTGACAGTTGCTCAACGCGTCGCAGAGGTTCGCGGGAAAGTCGAGCAAGCCTGTGAACAGGCCGGACGCAAGATTGAAGACGTCACCATTATGGCAGCGACCAAGGGCCGCAGGGTTACGGAGATAGTGGAGGCTGTTGAGGCTGGTATCAGCGATGTAGGGGAGAACTACGTTCAGGAGCTGCTTGACAAAAAAAGTGAGCTGGACCAGGCTGGCTATAGTGATATCCGCTGGCACGCGATTGGTCATTTGCAGCGAAACAAGGTCCGCTATGTAGTGCCACTTTGTAGCTGGATACACTCGGTTGATAGCATACGGTTAGCTCAGGAAATCGACAAGCGAGCTGCCCGCATTGATAAGGTGCAGGCAGTGTTGCTGGAGATTAACATCTCAGGTGAGGAGAGCAAGTTCGGAATTGCTCCCGAGCAGGCAGTAGAATTGGCTGAACAGGTTATGGAACTGGAGCACCTGCAACTGCGCGGGCTAATGACTATGCCTCCTTACACCGATAATCCCGAAGACAGTCGCCCCTTATTTAAGGCTCTGCGAGATCTGGCCGAGCAGTTGGTCGACCGGGGGCTACCCCGCGAGGCGATGAGCGAGTTGTCAATGGGTATGAGCGGCGATTACCAAGTGGCCGTTGAGGAGGGAGCAACAATCATCAGGCTGGGCACCGCGCTTTTTGGGCCTGGCCGGTGAACAATAGTTTTCACCGGTGAAGGTATAGTTCAATATACGCCTATGCGCTAAAGCACTCGATATATTACACACGATACTTAACACAGCAATCAGTCGCAGCAAAGGAGGGAACACCGGTGGTTAAGGGCCTGCTTGCTCAAACCATGCAGTTGTTAGGCCTGGATGCGGGCGAAGTCGAGTATGACGGGTTTGATCACTATGAGGAGCCTTCGTCGGTTAGTGAAGGCGATCTCGACCCCCGAGTGACAACTACCCCGCGTAAACATCAAGCGATTAGTTGCCCGATCGTTCGTGCCGAACCTCGTACTATGGAGGAAGCTACCACTGTGGGGGATGAGATCAAGCGGCAAAACCCGGTAGTGCTTAATCTGGAGGGCGTAGAACGGG
>JALGTS010000270.1:0-2599 GCA_029821255.1 Candidatus Zipacnadia bacterium | reverse complement strand
CGATTTCTTGGGCGGTGTCACCTACGGTGTGAATGGGTATATGCGCAAGATTGGTAGTTGGGTATACATATGTTCGCCGTTTGATATGCCTATTGAAAAGCTGCTATTGGATCCGTCCCGACGCGGTGAGGACCGTTTTGAGGATGAGTACGCTTCCCCGTTGAATGAGCTGCAGCAATACTGAATGGTATTTGTAAGCCCAAAGGGGCGAACACTTTGGGCCAGGCGGGAGAGACTATATGACTGAGTATGACTACCGGCTGGGCTTAATCGGGGCCGGCAATATGGGCACGGGTCTGATCAGGGGGGCGATTGAGGCTGAAATCATCTCTGACCAACAGGTTATCTTCTACGATCCGGACCCGGAACGCCAAGAGACGGTCAGTGCGCTACTGGGCCATCCGGTTGCTGATAGTAATCGACAGGTAGTTGAAGCAGCACAAGTTATTATAGTAGCTGTCAAGCCCCAGGTTATTGCTTCGGTGTTGGCTCCTCTTGAGCCAGCATTTCGCAACGACCAGTTGGTAGTCTCTATTGCCGCTGGGGTAACGCTTGCCCGCTTGGCCGAGCTGTGCGGAGCACGCCCGGCTATTGTCCGGGTCATGCCCAATATCCTATGCACCATCGGCGCGGGCGCTGCGGCTTACAGCAGCGACGAGAAGGTTAGTGCCCAGCACCGCAAGTTTGTCGAGGCGCTGTTTGGTGCAGTCGGCACGGTTGTCCCAGTTGAAGAGCGTCTTCTCGACGCGGTAACCGGCCTTTCCGGGAGCGGGCCGGCCTTTGTGGCTTTGTTCATTGAAGCGCTTGTTGATGGTGCAGTGGCAGCGGGTCTGCCTCGGCAGATAGCTGTACAACTGTGTGCCCAGACTACCTGGGGGGCTGCCCAATGGGTATTAGAAGGCCGCGGTGCCGGCGAGTTGAGGGAAGCTGTTACCTCGCCGGGTGGTACTACGGCTGCTGGCCTGCGTGCCTTGGAGCAAAAGGGGCTGCGCAGTGCCGCTATTGAAGCGGTTATAGCCGCAGCGCGCCGCTCAGAGGAACTGGGGCAATAAGTGCTCTGATTTCTCCCAGCGAGGTGTGAGGCCTGTTGTTTGTCCCCCAGTTGTTACATCTTGTTTTCTTTGCCTTCTACATAATCCTGCTGGGCAGGGTTATTTTCAGTTGGGTGCCGATTTCTTCCCGATCGCCAGTGTTGGTGGAGTTGCGCAGTTTTTGTTATAGAGTCACCGATCCCCTGCTACAGCCGATCCGGCGGCTGTTGGCGCCCTATCAGAGAAACTCACCAGTGGATTTTTCTCCGCTGGTTTTATATGTTATGCTGGAGGTCGCCCGCACGATTCTGATGCGGCTTGTGTGGTTTCCGTAGATTATAGATTCTGTTGTCAGGTGCATAATGGTTGATCCTCACCAAGACCAAGTGCCCGCTCGGTTCCGAAGAACTCCTCGGACCGACCACAATGTGACCCGAATCATCGTCATTGTGGCTCTGGCGGCACTTACAGGTCTATTGATTGCTCTGGTCGGCGGGCCATATGGTATAGCCTCTGGCAATTGGTTGCAGTCACCGGCGCGGATGACGCTTCCCGCTGATATACTCTACCGGGTTAGCGTGGGACTGGCTGCTTCCGGCTACCAGCCTGGCAATAGCGTAACTTTCAGTGCTCGTCAGCTCCAGCAGATTGCTATTGCTCTGTATGAACGAGACGCACTGGGCCCACAAAGATCAGCACAGGCCAGTTACCGCTTGGGCATCATCTATGCCAAGTCAGGCTATCGTGACCATGCCCGGGCTATGTTCGAAGAGGCTATGCGCCGCGATGCGGAAAACACCAAGTTCTACTCGTTGCTTGCCCGGTTGTATACTGATAAGTCTGTCGAAGCGCAGAGCCTGCTGAAGCGAGCTGGTCTGCTTGACGGGCAAGCGCGTTGGCTAGCTACTATGACCTGGGCGGATCTGTATGAGCGAGTGGGTCAACGAGATCAGGCCGAACAACTCCGTGCCTATTGGCATGACCAACAGGTGGAGTTTTCTGGTGTTATTGGTATACTGATGGGCTTCTACGCGCTGATGGGGCTGGTAGGGGGGGTAATGCTGGCGATGTTAGTAATCGCTTGGCTATCTGGTGGCCAGCGGCGCGTATCACCGTGGCGGAAGCCGTGGAATCTGATGGATGTAGCCGAGGCGCTGGTGGTTTTGCTGTTGCTGCTGGTGTGCGTACCGATGGCTATGACTGCCTTGCGAGGAATCATTGGACCGGCGCTGTCTTCAGAGACAACTGATGCTCTGTTGACGGCAGTTGGGTACCTATTCTGTGGGGTTTGTACCATTGCGCTGATAGTGTACCGCATAGTGTACCGCATCGGCAGCCGCCGGAGCGTGTGGAAGTTGCTGGGGCTAAAGTGGCATCGCGTGACTGCTGGGGTTGGACAGGGCATCGCTGGATTCGGGGTGGTAGTGGCGCTGCTGGTGATTGCTTTGAGTGTACTGGGCCAGTTCGGGATAGAGCGGATTGTACCACTGGCACCCCAAGCGCCTCTGGAGGTGTTTCTGAAGGCACGCAATCCGCTTACATTTGTTATCTATTTTATATTGGTTGGA
>JALGTS010000269.1 GCA_029821255.1 Candidatus Zipacnadia bacterium | reverse complement strand
GAGGCTGCGTGTGGCAATGCACCCTCAGTCAAAACCACCACAAATAGAACCAATACAAGGAGGATGTCGGCATTCTGCAGCATGGATGAGGCTGCCTCGTGGCAGTGAAAAACCTTCAATAGTCGTAGCCGTTCTGAGCTACGCCCAGTATGGCTTCGATCATGTGTCCGATACTGCCTGTGTTGACCCCTTGCCTGGTCGCGTTCAAGTTATACTCACGTTGGGCAGACCGTGGGAGGAGATTGGCTAGCGAGCAATCAATACTTCATGGCTAATACAAGCGTGTCCGCTAAATGATAGCGCTGCCGTACCAGTACTGGGAGGGTTTGTATGGTCATGGACAGTGCATCTGAGTCACCGGCAGGAAACGGCTCGAGGAGCACTACTTGGCCACTGGAATTGTGGGCCAAGACTAATCCATCTGAGCCTTCCCAATACCACGCTCTGATCTGCCACCTGATAGACGTAGCCGCGGTCGCTGATGCATTGTGGCATCTGGTCTTTCCTTCCGAAACCAAGCGCCGAATCTCCTTAATGGCAGGGAGCGCATCCTGTGATGCAGTCGGAACCTGGATAGCATTCCTCTCTGGGTTGCATGATATCGGAAAGTGTTCTCCGGCATTTCAAAAGAAGTCGCGGCAGCGGCAGAAAGTGCTATTGCAGCATGGTTTCCGTTTCCCGCACGGAGTTTCGGCACACCATGGCCGAGTTACTGCCAAAGTAATATCGGAGTTGCTCGCCAACCCCCCGAGTGGTTTGCCAGCGGTTGCACCGGACGCGGCGCGTAATTTAGCACAGGCATTGGGGGGACATCACGATGTGCCGACCTCGCCTAGAGAGCTAAAGAGCAGAGAACTGGGCGATAGTAACGGAATGTGGCAGCGGAGCAGAATTTGGCTGGTTGATGCACTGGGCAAATTCACAGGGGTCAGTAACAGTCCACCGCCGCCGAAGTTGGGGATTAGTTTTGCGTTCTTGGCATTCCTATCTGGTCTCGTATCGGTAGCAGACTGGATTGGCTCTTCGGAAGAGCATTTCCCATATGTAGGGAAACCGGGTGATCTCCAGGCTTACGGTGAACGGGCCCGGAGGCAGGCCCAAGACGCGTTGGAATCAATTGGTTGGACTGGGTGGTCGCCGCCGGATGAGTGCATCAGCTTCTGTTCACTGTTTCGGTTTCCACTCGGGCCGACACCCATGCAGCAGTTGGTTGAGCATCTGGCCGACAGTGTCTCCGCCCCGGCGATGGTACTGATTGAAGCCCCTACGGGTGAAGGAAAGACTGAGGCAGCGTTTTTTCTGGCAGACCACTGGAATTGTACCGGTGGCCAGCGAGGCACGTACATCGCCATGCCGACCCAAGCAACGGCTAACGCCATGTTCGTCCGCTTTCAGGACTATCTTCAGCGGCGCTATCCGCGACAGGCTGTGAACTTTCATCTCCTACATGGGCAAGCTTCGCTCTCTACAAATTACCAGCAACTCAAGGAGATCGCCCAGGTGTACGGTGAGGGGAAAGCAGGTAGCAATACGGGCCACATTATGGCGCAGGAATGGTTTACCTATCGCAAGCGAGGTCTGCTGGGGCCATTTGCTGTGGGAACGATAGACCAGGCACTGATAGCGGCATTACCGGTGCACCACGGGCTGGTAAGGATGTTCGGCCTCGCACACAAGACGGTCATCTTTGATGAGGTTCACGCCTACGATACTTATACCTCAAATCTCCTGGAACGTCTTCTGACGTGGCTATCGGAATTGGGCTGTTCGGTGGTGATGCTGTCAGCTACTTTACCCGCGAATCGCCGCCAGGGACTGATTAAGGCGTATACTGGGTGCTCGCCGGACCAGGAGCCAGGTTATCCCAGAATAACGATTGCTGCCCGCGGAATGCAGAAAAGCAGGACCTTTACCGCACGGGAATCCCGGACGGTGCAGATAGAATGGATTAGTAGTGACTTTGGTGTGCTGGCTAGTGATTTGAAGAAAGTATTGGAGAACGGTGGATGTGCGGCATGCGTGTGCAACACCGTGCGACGCGCCCAAGAGCTCTATGATACGCTGCGAGAGGCTCTGCGAGACACCGACATTGAATTAGACCTGTTCCATGCCCGATTTCCGTTTGAGGAGCGTGACCGACGGGAGAAGTGTGTCCAACGCCGGTTCGGGAAAGATGGCGAACGGCCGCGAGCGGCCGTTCTGGTGGCGACGCAGGTGATCGAGCAAAGCTTGGATATTGACTTTGACTTTATGGTCAGCGAATTGGCCCCCATTGACTTGCTGTTGCAGCGAGCGGGGCGTCTCCACCGGCATAAGCGTGACTCGCGTCCTGACAGGTTAACCCAGCCTACGTTGTCTATAATGAGTCCGCCAACTGACGCAACCGGCATGCCAGAATTCAGCGAGGCACAAAAAAACATCTATGCTGAGTATCTGCTGCTGACCACATGGTGGGAGTTGCAAGGGCGCCAGAGCATTGGTGTTCCCAGGGATGTTGAAGAACTCATCGAACGGGTCTATGCGGAAAATCAGGACATGTCGGGTTTCCCTGAAAAGCTAAGTCTTCGTCTGGCTGTGGCTTGGAGGGAGCTCAAAGAGAA
>JALGTS010000268.1 GCA_029821255.1 Candidatus Zipacnadia bacterium | reverse complement strand
AGCACCGATAATTCTGGCAGATGCCTGCACCTATCAGGGCAATGCCATGGCACCGCTACACAGTGTCTTGGAGCAGAACCGAACAACTCTTCTCGCCAATATGAAAACTGCCAGTCAGTATGCGGATCCGATGATGTACACAGGTGGGCTGGATCCCATATATGCGAGTGCCTATCCTGAATTTGAAGGCAAAAGCGCGGTAATGATTTGTGAAGTTAGCGACGGATACTGGGTTTTCTACGAAGGCCCAGAGTACGATGAAGACCACCCCGACTATTTCAAGTGGTTCAGTTGGGCAAATCAGAATATTACAGCCAGAAACTGGCAGGCCTGGAAAGAGCCCCAGCAGACTTCCGTGCTATCTTCGGATGCCCGCCGCCTACTGAAACAAGCCGACCAACTGCAGTTGAAGCCGCTGGAAAAAGAAGAGGGCAAGCCTAAGGAACGACCAGCTCAGTGGCGGGGGCTGCAGTTGATACTGGTGCATGTGGGTGGGCAGGGAGAGCTGCAAGCTACCGTTGGTAACCCGCGACTGGCCGACTACACCCACCCTGTGGGCTGGAAAGCGTTCTCGCCGCAGGGCGAGCAGATCGGCCAAGGGGTTGTGCAGATCGGAGAGCAGGGCGTCGTGGCACTTGACAATCTCTTACCAGGAACGTATCGGATCCTGATCGCTGGAGGTAGTAACAACTGGACATTCTCAGCACCGAATCATGCCTGGGCCATAATGACACCGGCACATGTGAGTCAGTATATGGGCACTATGTATTTCTGGGTGCCGGAGGGAGTTGAGCAATTCACCATCAAGCTGTCCAGCGCAGCACCTGTTGAAACCGCCAAGCTTACAGTTATGAACCCACGAGGTGAAGAGGCAGGCCAGGTAAGCACGACGGAGCACCGCAACCGGGACCTGCAGGTGAAGGTGCCGCCAGCTATGGCTGGACAGGTATGGTCAATGCGCATCGAGCCAGCCAATGTTGGTACTCTAGACGACGTGGGGATCCAGCTTAGCGACAATATGCCCCAGCTTCTCTCTCCGAGCGTCCTGCAGATGCTCGTTCCCACTGAGGCTGCCAATCGGCCCTGACGAAAAAAGCGTTATAAGCAACAGCGCTGTTGGCTCCGTACATAGAGAAGAGATACGTTGCAGACCGCCACTTGCGCCTACTTTTTTGCATATCAGGCGCTACGTAGCTACTAATAGTCGGCTTCTTCCTCCCCGTATGCGCGAGCGACAGCCTTGCGATAGTCAAACATTTCCTCTATAGGCCCCAACTGTTGTTCCAACTCACAGGGTGGCTCGTAGGTGTCAATATTTTCGCCGCGAGCAAATCCCTTAGCTAATTCAACCACATAGAGGAAAGTACGCAGGGGTACGTCCGGCGGGGTTGCATGATCCACGCTGGGTATGTAACCTCCGTACTTCCACGCAGTGCGGAAGCGTTTGGCTACCTCCGCGCGGGCCCGGTCCTTGCCGAAGCGCAGTTCCCGCTTGTCTATGGCCCCGTACAGGTAGAGCTTAGGGTACTTCGCCAGATACACCGCCGGGTCATTATTGGCTGCGACTTCTACAGGGCTTATACCAGTAATGCCATCAGGGTACATCACCTCCAAAATCTGGCTATTGTGTCCGTCGGAGTCCATAGTCAAGCAATCTACACCATGCTCCCGGAAGAACGTGTGAAGTTTCTTATAGCGCGGCAGCATAAACTCACGCATATGTGCAGGGGAGATCATAGCCGCCGTCTTGTACGCCATATCTTCGTTTAAGATCACTTCATCCACCTTGATCTGTGAGAACGGTTCTTTGCAAAGCTCAATAATGAACCAGGTCCAGAACTCCATCATTTCGTGCACCAAATCGGGCTGATCATAAAACATCATGGATAGCGCCTCAAAACCACACCAATCCCGCGCTCTCCAGTACAGGCCAGGAATTGTTACCACGACCGGCATCTCACCATTGTTACAGCTCTCAACCAGGCCTCGCCATTCTACTTCACCTCGTTCATTGGTAACCCGTTCCGGATCGTGCGGATTATAGCGTTTTTTCATCTCCTCAAAATCCTCGCGAGACTTAACAGGGAATTCGAGGTAGCGGCGCGTCTGGAACCCTGCCGTAGGCTGATTGATAGCGTCCAGGCGCTTGACACCCATATTGTCAACCCAGATGCGCAGATTGCCCTTAACCTCCAGAGTTGTCTCTTGGAACTCGGGCAGCGGGCCACAGTCCAGCTTCCCTATCCCTGTAACTACATCCAGGCCAACCCACTGTGTCCAGTTGTCCTGCTGCTGTTGGGAGAGACCCTGCTTGCGCCAGGCAGCAAAAGTAGATGCCCGCGGCCCCCAAAACATCACTGGGATGCGGTCAACTTCTTGGCGTTGCAGAACGGCACGATACCGGTCTCGGGGAGTCAAGTGTCTTGGCACCTCCTATGTTACATTAGTCTGGGCATAATAGAGAGTGTTGCGAAATAGTATAACCGGGGAGGGGGGCTTGCTGTCAAGGGGCGGCTATGATAGAGTAGTGACGAGCCTTGAGAACCTATGGTGGTGATTGGAACGATGCAGGGTGAACACAGCACGCAAAGCAGCTTCTTTGGT
>JALGTS010000267.1 GCA_029821255.1 Candidatus Zipacnadia bacterium | reverse complement strand
GGCATCCCAGTGGCCGGCTTACCAGCTGTGGGCACAGCACCGCCCAGTCTCTACCTGATCTACCGCCGAACATCAACCAGCCTGGCTGCATATATCCGCGCCATTAATCTTTACTCGGATAACTACCGGGCAGGGCAATTACTGCGCAGCCTGCGGACCAGCTTCGGCAATGATGATACTCCCTACGGGTTCATTAGCGAGTTGTGGACAAAGGCCGGTCTGGATGTTTCCGGCTTGCAGCTTATTGACGGCAGTGGAATGTCCCACCGCATCCGAGGCAGCCCTATTGTGTTGACTTCCTTGCTTGCCAAGATGACCGATAATGACAGTCAGTTGAGCGTTCTACTGGACTCCCTGCCTGTGGCGGGAGTGCGCGGTACTTTGAGTGGGAGGATGAAAAATACAGTTGCCGAGGGACGTGTTTATGCCAAGACCGGCACGCTTAACCAGGTAAGCTGCCTGGCAGGATACATCATCATAGACGAAACTCCCCGTCTGGCGTTCGCCTTGATGATGAACGGATATTCCTGCCCGGTCAGCAAAGTCCGCAAAATCCAGGATCAGGTGGCCATCCATCTAACCCGCTACGCCCTGGATCGCAGCAACCCCCACTCACCCCCGCAACCGGCTGTTCCCTCTCTACGCACTCCTGAGTTGCAGCGGTAACCGGTTTCTAATAGCTTAGTAATCAGTGAGTTTGCAGGATTGGTCGCGGGTTACCAGACGGTTTATATCCTCGGTTGCTTACAACCCCAGCAGCCTGGCTGCATTGCCTCCCAGGATCATAGTCCGTTGCTCGTCACTGAGGCCGAGCCGATTCAGCCCGGCCAACACCTCGCTGGGCGACTGCCAGGGGAAATCAGAAGCAAACAGGATGTGCCCCGGTCCGTGGTTGCGAATAATCCGCGCAATCTGCTCATCACTGGCCTTGCCGAAAACATAAGATATATCCAGGTATATATCCTCGCCGACCAGGTGCTCTTCCACCTCATCCCACATCTGATAGCCCCCTAAGTGGGCGGCTATGAACTGAAGCTCGGGTAGCCTCCGATGCAGCTCAAGCAGCCGCTGAGGGGTAGGCTCAACATGCGCGATAGGCTCAATCTCCTGGCCGGCATGCACAACCATAAACAGCCGTCCCACCAGCTTCTCCAACTTCTCCAGTGTAGTAGGGGATAGCAGCTCAAACTCCTGGAAATGCGGCTGGAGTTTAACGCCCCGGAAGCCGTGGTCAATTAGGAACTCTATCTGCTCATCCCACTGCGGGTCAGCCGGGTGCAGTGCGCCCAGCGGAATCAGCCGGTCGCCGGCCAAGCTAATCATCCACTGATTTATCGAGCGTACCTGGTGGGGACTGGTGGCGACCGGGCAGATAACGGCAGCATCCACTCCCGTCTTGTCCATATGTGCCAGCAGATTATCTACGGTCGGGCGCACCAGCGGCTGAGCACCGTAAGCAGCCTCCAACGCTGTCACCGCCTTGTCTACCACCTTCTCAGGGAAGATATGAGTATGCGTATCTATGATTGTTGGTTTCATAACAGTTTTCACCACAAGCAGAGCTTAGTGCCCCACGGTAGCTGGACCATTGGGCACTACGCACAGCATTTCCAGACTTTCGGAGCCGGTGCAGCAGAACTGGTGCTCCTCATTGGGCAGGATAAGAATCGCCTGATCTGGGCCAATGGCTATCTCGCCTCGCTTGGTGATCAAAAGCCCCTGGCCGCGCAGCACGTATACCTCGTGTTCCCAATTGTGGGTGTGGCGGGGGGTATGCCCACCGGGGGCAATGATAAACCGCCGCAGCGCAAAGTTAGGCGCCCCCCGTGATGCATCCAGCAGCCACTGAATCTGCGTATCTACGGCTCCCTCGGTTGTCACTGCGCTACGGCCGGCCTCTTGCGCGTTCACTATGTACATAACTGCTACATCACCTCCGTGGTCATTCGGGAGAACAGGCGTCTCGCCTGTCCAAAGCGACGGGCGGGACGCCCGTCGTACCGTAACAAGACTCACAGTTCGATTTCCATCCCATCGTAGCCCACCTCAATACCCGCAGGTGTTAGCCTGTCAACCAGTTGACTATGATTAAGGCCACCATTGTGCGAGAAATGATTGGCAATAATGCGGCTATTTTCATCTATTGCCCCGCACTTCGCCAGCCGACTACGTACCTCTATGACAGCTTCTACGTTCATATGATATTCGCGATAGTCCACTGCGCCGGCAGTGCAGTCCACAATCGCCGCGTCAAAGTGATATTGTTCCAGCACCTGCCAGGTTTCTTCACTCCACCAGCCGGTGTCATTGCCCACCAGCACGTGGTGGTCACCGGATTGCAGAATGTAGTTGACACAGAGTTCCTCCGGGGCGTGCTGAGCCCGAATGGGTGTGGCACTGCGCTGCTCGTCTATTTTAATAGTTTGGCCCACTTTGACTTCGGAGAAGTCAAGGCCACACTCCTTAAGTGACTGGGGAAATGCCTCGTTTAGCATTTGTCCAACCTTTGAATTGCCGTGAACGGTTAGGCAACTGCCTTCGGGCAGTGTCGTAAATCCTGGCGCCCGGTAGTGCAGGTTCATTGGATAGAAATGATCCTCGTGGGAGTG
>JALGTS010000266.1 GCA_029821255.1 Candidatus Zipacnadia bacterium | reverse complement strand
CACGAGCAGATATTTTTGCTGCCCTGCATTTTTCGCTGGATGACAGGCCTACCGTGCCCATTCTGTGGTATGACAACGGCCTTTGCGCTGCTGGCTCGGGGGGAATGGGCAGCCGCCTTTGGTATTCATGTGCTTGGGCCTGTTGCCTATGTGGTGACGTGGGGGGTACTGTTGGCTGGGTTGGTGGGGTTTGTACGCAACCGTCGGGCACTGCCGCAGTGGTTGTTTGGGCAGTGGGCAGGTCAGGTCATCTTGTTGATTATCCTACTGGGCTGGGCCATTAATCTGGTCCGGGTCTTGTTGCGATCCTGAGCTACAGATGCTCATATATTTGGCGAAATGTTGGGCAAAGATATTGACAGATAATCTGTGATGGGTATAATTAGCAGAGTGTTCAGAGCGCCGCTGTTTGACTGTGGATATTCAAAAAAATTATGTCTATGCAAATACCGATACTAAAGTTCGGGGGCAGAGTGCTGCAGGGTCATCAGAGATTTGGCCCCAATGAAAGTGATGTAGTAAGGCAGTGCCATGAGCTTACAACTGCCAATGAGATATACCGGCTCGTTGAGCAGAAACGTAACGAGGCCCGCGCTACCCGCCTTCGGGAGATTGCGGAGGACTTTATCTTGCCTTTGCGTGCCGAGGGGATTGTGCCGGCGATAGTAGTATCGGCCTTTGACTGGGCGACCGATAAGCTTGACCAACTGAGTACATATATCGCTCCTAAACCGGTGGATCGGGAGTATGCGCGCTTGTTGATGAGTGGTGAACTGCGGGCAAACTCTTCTTTGGCCATGATGCTGGAGGCTCTGGGATGCCGTGCTTATTCGTTGACTGGCCGGGAGGCAGGCATACGGACTAAAGGCGGGGCTGTAGGAGCATTGATAGAATCGGTGGACGAGGGCTATCTGCGCCACCTCATTGGGGAGGGGATTGTGCCGGTCGTCGCTGGCTTTCAAGGCTACTACCGGGATCCGGAGACTGGGCGCAACGAAGTTTCCATTTTAGGGCGAGGGGGCTCTAACCTGACTGCTGTGGCTTTGGCTCACGCCCTGGGTCAGCCCGAAGCTACCATGTATAGCGATGTAGATGGTATCTATGATCGGCCTCCCGCAGTCTATGATGACGCGCAGAAAATCGGCGAAATAAACGGTCGGGAACTGCTTCAGTGGCCAGAGTTCCCTCAAGTCATCCAGAAGGAAGCAGTAGAGTACGCACTGGACTATGGAATTGATATCTGGATTCGGAGCGGCTTTGACCCCGAGGCGACAGGAACCCGAATTATATGCTCTGAATAGCTATAGGTGGGTGACTGAGAGATAGTGGGCAGTACCAATGGGGCCCAATAAAAGGCTGAGCGGCAGGCAAGACTGTTGTAATGATAATGGTTGGTCAGACATACGGACTTGTATTGATGTGTGCTGTGTGGTATAATAAGCTGTGCTGCTAATTGGATGATGAGGGTGGAACCATCCGTGCACATTTGGAAGTTGGTTGCGGTTGGCTGGTGCTCCTAACAATTCAGGACAAAGACATTCAGAGGGAGAGTTAGCTAATGTACCAGATACGATACCTGCCATTGTGCAAGCCCCTGACACTATTCGTTGCAGTCCTGTTGATTTTCCCCTACGGTTTTGCTTCCTCTTCTGCCTATGGGCAGACCTTCACTGAGATAACCTCGGCAGCGGTGCTGCCTATTCAGGATGCCACTGGTGGCGAGTCACTTGTAATAGCTGAGAAGGCTACAGACGCCGTGGCGTTGGCCCTGGAGGACTCGGGTGAATTCAGGGTTGTCTCCCAGCGAGATGTGAAGGCAGCGCTTTCTGAGCTCGGCCTGGAGCTACCGTTGATGGAGGCGCAGCAGGCGCGCTTAGGTGAGCACCTGAAAGTTGACAAGGTAGTCAGCGGTGTTATCCACGAAATAAAAGTTAATAGCCGCACAGGCCAGTGTCGGGTTCGGCTTGAGATCAAGGTTATGGATGTTCGCCTAAAGGCTATACTTGACGGCGCTATGGTGGAAGTTGAAACCCGGCCTATTCCAGGGTGGCAAGGACAGGACGCCACTGTAGTCAACGAGGCATTGCGTCTGGCTGCCGAAAAGGTGGTTGCCGAGATGCTCCGGCGTCACGTGCCGCGCGGTACCGTCCTTCAGGTGGATGAGATGGGGACCATCATGGTGAGCATTGGTCTTAACGACGGCGTCTTCAAAAGTCAGAAGATGCTGATTGTTCGGGCAGACTGGAATCCGGATCTAAAGGAAGTTGAGATCAGGACCGTCGGCAATATGCAAATCTTCCAGGCCGAACCGGGCTTCTCAAAGGGCAAAGCACTACCCGGCAGCCAGTGGCCGCAGACCGGCGACAAGGTATATGCGCTGTATACTCCGGCCCAAGTTGTACGCCAAATGGAGCACAAACACCACATCACCAAGTCATTGCGACTGGGCTGGGCTTTTGCCATGCTGGCAGGGGTGCTTGCCATCGGTTTCAGTAAGGGTACAACTGCCCCCCCGGGTGCTGACGTACAGATCGCTCAGGAGGGCGCAGGTGGAACGCCCTATATCAGAGTCAATACCAATCGTGGCTTTATTCCGGATACTACTCAGGTT
>JALGTS010000265.1 GCA_029821255.1 Candidatus Zipacnadia bacterium | reverse complement strand
ACCCCAAGCGCCTCTGGAGATGTTTCTGAAGGCACGCAATCCGCTTACATTTGTTATCTATTTTATATTGGTTGGAATTTTTGCTCCCATAGTTGAAGAGATAATATTCCGCGGATTTGTCTATCCGGGCCTACGACGAGTTATGACAGTACCGGCAGCAGCTCTGACAAGTGCGTTGGTCTTCGCCGCTGCCCATATTGCCGTCCCCGTGGGAGGGTTGCTGACAATTACGCTGATCGGTATAGTATTGGCCTATCTGTATGAGCGCAGTGAGTCCCTGATTGCACCAGTGATAACCCACGCTATGTACAACAGCTTCGTTCTACTATTGCTGGCTGCCTATGCGTTGATATGAGCTCACCACCACAGCGAGTTAGCACAAGGTTTGATGTCCACGTCATTCCACGAGCCGCGCGTACTGAATTTGGCGGAGTGCGCGGCTCGGCGTTGGTGGTACGGGTGAGTGCTCCGCCGGTGGAGGGCGCGGCTAACGAAGCGCTGCTTAAGATGCTTAGTGATGCTCTGGATATCCCTGCCAGCGACCTGGCAATAATCTCCGGTCACCATAGTCGCAATAAGACGCTGCGGGTCATGGGGCTGAGTGCCGCCGAACTAAAACAGCGGCTTCGCGAGGTCGGCGCGTGGTAGCGGGCAATACCCGCAACTGGGAATTCAGCCGCCCCCTGAGGCGTTATATGTTGTGAAGAACACACTTGATTAGACGGTGAAAGGAAGTTGGCGACGATTACTGAGACAGTTACGCTCACTGCAGCTTTTCTGGCGGGTCTGGCTTCGTTCCTGTCGCCCTGCACTATCCCGTTGCTACCGTCCTATCTATCGTTTGTAACAGGAGTGTCACTGAAGGAAGCCGACGTGATCCTGCCGGCCCGCCGCAGAATTTCTCTCGTTCTGAATTCGGTATTGTTTATCGTTGGCTTTTCTCTGGTTTTCGTTGCCCTGGGAGCGGCGGCCAGCTCCGTCGGCGACCTGCTCAGAGAATATCAAGTCTGGATACAGCGCATTGGTGGTCTCATCGTAATATTGCTGGGCTTGCACTTGCTGGGTCTACTAAAGGTAAGGGCCTTGCAGCAGGATACGCGGCTTCAGCTCCGGGATCGTCCGGCCGGATATCTGGGGGCAGTGGTCATCGGGGCAGTATTCGCGGCAGGCTGGACGCCGTGCGTGGGGCCGATTCTTGCCCCTGTGTTGCTGCTGGCCAGCCAGCTTGAGACAGTTACGCAAGGCGTCATACTACTGGCTGCCTACTCTGCCGGCTTGGCCGTCCCCTTCCTGGCGGCGGCGCTACTTATGGGCGAGGCACTGCTGCGCCTCATCAAGGGCGCCTCGCGCTATGCCCAGATCATCTCCCAGATTGCCGGGGCCCTGCTGGTTCTATTTGGATTGCTGCTGGCATTTGGGAAGATGTCGTGGCTGTCGGCGTGGCTGCCCCAGCTGGGGTTGTGAGGTGGGTTAGAGATTGAATGCCTCGCGGAGTCTGTCTATGTCGGCTTGGATCTGGCTTCGCAACTGTCCCTCGGTGTCAAAGGCCTGCTGGTCGCGGAGGCGGTGCAGGAAGTAAACCATTATCCCGTCCGCGCCGTAGTTGTTGTCAACCTGGATATCCAGCAAGTGCACCTCAACCTGGCGATTGTCGCCCTGGGGATCAAAGGTGGGGGAGGCTCCGACGCTGATTGCTGCAGGCCATCCCGAGCGGTAAGTCGTCACCGGCGGGGTTGGTAGCCCCTCGGCTTCGACGACGCCCGCGTAGACTCCTGGCCCGGGGACCAGCTTCGCCTGCGGAACCTGCAAGTTAATTGTGGGAAAGCCAAGCTTGGTGCCGCGTCCGGCTCCTTGTCGAACCGTTCCGTACAGTGGATAAGGCCGCCCCAGCAGCCGGTTGGCCGCCTGGACCTTGCCTTCCCAGAGGAAGCTACGAATGGTGGAGCTGGAGACAACTTCCCCATCCAAAGTCACCAGCGGCACCACCTGTACATCAAACCCGTACTTGTCACCGAGTTGCCGGATGCGATTAGCGTCGGCCTGACCATGATGTCCCCAACTATGTGATTCGCTTATTACAACCGCTACGCTACCCAGGCGCTTGGCGATATAGTCGCGAGCATACTGCTCTGCCGAGATTTGTTGGAATGCCTCGTTGAAGTCAGCAATGACCAGTGTGTCCACGCCCAGTTGCTCCAGTCCTCGTTCTTGGGCCACAGTTAGGCGCACATTGTAGCTGTTGTGAGGGCTGAAAACCTCCACTGGTGCTGGTTCAAAGGTAAGAGCAGTCAGCACTGCCTTATATTCGCGGGCTTTCTGGTAGGCCGCCTCAAAGATAGCCCGATGCCCCAGGTGCATACCATCAAAGCCCCCGTCGGCAACTATCCGACGAACTGGCTTGAGAGCGGGATTGTCCAGACCTTTGATTACCTGCATAGGCAGTCTTCCTGCGAGCTGTTTATGTATTCCAGTCAAAGACCTTGCGGGGCTGTAGCCATCGTTGTTGCTGCCGCCGGCAAGGCTCGGCGATGCAAATCAGACTCTGGTCAGCAGATGTGACTGCTACTGGACCTGCATAGTCGTTGCTGGAATCCAGGGGCACAGGGTCTCCATTGCGTAACTGG
>JALGTS010000264.1 GCA_029821255.1 Candidatus Zipacnadia bacterium | reverse complement strand
TTCGCCTGGAAGAAGTACCTATCCCTGCTCTGGATGGTGGTGACCAGGTGCTGGTGCAGATTAAGGCCGTAGGCATCTGCGGATCAGATATGCACTACTTCGAGCATGGCCGCATCGGATCGTATGTGGTGGAAGAGCCGCTTATCCTGGGCCACGAGGCAGCCGGCCAGGTAGTCGCAGTAGGTGAGCAGGTAACACAGCTCCGGCCAGGTGATCGTGTGGCAATTGAGCCAGGTCGTACCTGTGGGAAATGCGAATTCTGCAAATCCGGGCGGTACAATTTGTGCCCACAAGTCGTATTCCTGGGCACCCCGCCGGTACACGGAGCATTTCGCGAGTATCTCACTTGGCCTGCCGATTTTCTGTTCAAATTGCCCGACCAGTTGTCGTACGAAGAGGCAGCAATGATCGAGCCACTGGCGGTGGGAGTACATGCCGTGCGCCTTGCCAGCATCGGCTTGGGCGATTCAGTAGCAGTTCTCGGAGCCGGGCCTATCGGCCTGGTTAGCCTGCAAGCTGCCATTGCCGCTGGTGCAACGCTGACTATTGTAACTGATGTCATTCCCTCCCGCTTACAGATGGCTCAGCAACTGGGCGCTACGCATACGCTGGATGCCAACGGTGATATAGTTGACATAGTAATGGAGTTGACAGAAGGGCGCGGTATAGATGTGGTAATAGATTGCGTCGGACTGGCCGAAACTCTCCGCCAGGCCATCCAATTGGCCCGTCGCGGTGGGCATATCCAGATTGTGGGTATGGCGGAGGATAGCGCCAATGACTTCCCCATATTTGGTATTAACAATGCCGAACTCAGTCTGGCCGGTACATTCCGCTATGCCAACTGCTACCCGCCGGCAATCGCAGCAGTGGCAGATGGAAAGATCAACGTAAAGTCGCTAATAACCCACCGTTTCTCGCTTACTGAGACGCCCGAGGCAATAGCCTGGGTGGTCGCGAATAAGGAGCAGGTTATAAAGGCCGTCATCCACCCAACTCCAGCCAAGGACAATTTGGAGGAGAACAACAATGCCTGATATTGAATGGCAGACGCTCTGGCCGATGATCGTCTTTGCTGGTTTACTACTGCTTATGTTTTGGCTCATTGTCGCTCGTCCGGTGCAGCAGCGGCAGAAGCAGCGAAAACAACTCATCGCAGGCTTGTCCGAAGGCGACAGAATCGTTACCGCCGGAGGTATTTACGGCAGAATTGTAGCACTGCGCGATGACGAGATGGATGTAGAGGTCGCCGAAGGCTGCGTGATGACCTTCGACCGCCGAGCTGTAAGCAGAATACGCCGATAGCTCCAGCATGCCCCGACGAGGTGCGGATCTATGAATACGCTCTATCTGGCACTCGCCACTAGCACAATTGCCCTAATAGTAGCCATCGCCAGCCTATTCATTGTTTGGCGACTGCGCCAGCGGCAGGCCGAGATCACACCCGATACCCGCCGGCTGGCTGTCCAGATGAGAGGGAAGCCAGTCCCAAATGCTCTGGGCGAGGTAATTGCCCACCTGGAGGATCTCTCCCGTCGTCTGATAGTAGTCGAACAGCAGGCTGAGCGGCTTAGCAACGACTATGCTAAAACCGTGCAAAAGGTCGGCCTGACTCGCTTTGATCGGGATGAGCAAGTGCGCGGTAATCTGAGCTTTGCTCTGGCTCTCTTAGACAGTACAGATAGTGGAGTCATCATCACCTCGCTTTACAGCCCAGAGGGCTGCCGCACATTTCTCCGACCTATACAGAGGGGCAGAACCGACCACGAGTTGCTGCCGGAGGAGAAACAGGCCCTGAAGCAAGCCCAAGGTGAAGTGGAGAATAACCGATGAGTCCGCCCGACGGCTTTAAGCGCCAGATTGATTTGCTGATTGAGCATCTGGTAGTTGAGCGAGGGCTGGCCGACAACACGGTAGAGGCCTACCGGCGCGACCTGGAGCAGTATGCTCACTTTCTCAACGGCCGAGGGCACGATGATTTTGCCACCGCCCAGCGCAGCGAAGTCAACGATTTCCTCAGTGATTTGCGCCGGGATCAACATCGCTCTTCCGCCACTGTGAGCCGTAAGCTGACCAGCCTGCGGCAGATGCACCGCTTCTTGGTTCGCGAGGGGCTCACCGAGGCCGACCCCACTGCCAATATAGCTCCACCCAAGTCGGCTGAGCGGTTACCCGAGGTGCTCACTGTAGAGGAGTGCCGCACACTACTGGCGATCCCCGATCGCAGCACACCTTTGGGACTGCGCAATGCTGCGATGCTTTGGTTAATGTACGGCTGCGGGCTGCGTGTCTCGGAGTTAGTCAACCTCAACATCCACGATCTGAATATTGAAGAAGGCATCCTGCGGGTGACAGGAAAGGGCGGCAAACAGCGCCTGGTGCCAGTAGCACCACGGGTACTGGAGCTGGTCAATGAGTATCTGAGCACCGCCCGACAGGAACAGGTCAAGGATAGCCGTGAGGATGCGCTGTTTCTGAGCGTACGGGGCCATCCGATGACTCGCGAGCGTTTCTGGAGGATTTTCAAAGAATATGCCCGGCAGGCGCAGCTCGCTCCCGATGTCTCCCCGCACACGCTTCGACACTCTTTCGCTACGCATCTGCTGGCCGGCGGCGCCGACCTGCGAGT
>JALGTS010000263.1 GCA_029821255.1 Candidatus Zipacnadia bacterium | reverse complement strand
CGCTTCCCGGACCTACGCGCTGACTACATCCTGGCCAACCCGCCCTTCAACATGAAGGACTGGGGCGGCGAATTGTTGAAGGAGGACCGCCGCTGGAAGTATGGGGCGCCGCCGACCAACAACGCCAACTTCGCGTGGGTGCAGCACATGATCTACCACCTGGCGCCCACGGGCTTCGCCGGCTTCGTGCTGGCCAATGGCTCCATGTCTTCCAATCAGTCCAATGAGGGCAAGATCCGCAAGGCCATCATCGAGGCCGACCTAGTGGACTGCATGGTGGCGCTGCCCGGCCAGTTGTTCTATTCCACGCAGATCCCGGCCTGCCTGTGGTTCCTGGCGCGCGATAAATCCGGCGCGGGGGCGCGCGGCCGTGCGCCCCTGCGCGACCGCCGCAGCGAGGTGCTTTTCATCGACGCCCGTCAGATGGGTTTAATGCGCGATCGCACCCATCGCGAATTGACCGAAGAGGACATCCAGAAGATCGCCGATACTTATCATGCCTGGCGAGGCGACGATGTAGGGGCGACCGGCCGGTCGCCCCTGCCGGAATATCAGGACGTGCCTGGCTTCTGCAAGGCGGTCACCCTGGAGGAGATCCGCAAGCACGGCCACGTGCTGACGCCGGGCCGCTACGTCGGTATGGCGGAGGCCGAGGACGACGGCGAGCCCTTTGAGGAGAAGATGGCGCGGTTGGTGGCTGAATTGAGGGAACAGCAGGCCGAGGCGCGGCGGCTGGACGAAGCAATCTGGAAGAACCTGGAGGCATTGGGATATGGGGGGTGACGTTCGTGTATATTTAACGGACGCAAGGTTTTGTTTAATAAGAAGCGGGCTTACTTAACGATCGTTGAACAAGGAGCGGCTGGCGTATGCAACGGGGCATGACGGGACGTTACGAGATAACAAACATCGCTGGGGAACGGATTCGAGCCTTCGTTCCGCATCCGCTGCCCCCGCATCCACCCCTTGAACTGAACGACCAGCGGCAGCGATTACTCGAGCGCGCCACATTAGCCCTGGGACGACTGGACAGCGTTACCCTGCTCTTACCCGACCCCGGTCTTTTCCTCTATGCCTACGTTCGCCGTGAGGCGGTGCTCTCTTCGCAAATCGAAGGCACCCAATCGTCTTTGGCCCAATTGCTGCTCTTTGAATTGGAAGAAGCCCCGGGCGTCCCCGTTGATGATGTCGTGGAGGTGTCCAACTACGTAGCGGCGCTTAACCACGGCCTCGAGCGATTGAAAGAGGGCTTCCCCCTCTCTAATCGCCTGATACGCGAGATGCACGCGATCCTCCTTTCGCGCGGCAGAGGAAGTGAAAAATCCCCTGGGGAGTTTCGGCGATCGCAAAACTGGATCGGTGGCACGCGCCCTGGCAACGCGCACTTTGTCCCGCCTCCTCCTCAGCATGTGGAAGAGTGTATGGCAGCGCTCGAACACTTCCTGTACGACGAAGGCAACCCTTATCCTGCCCTCATCAAAGCGGCGCTGGTGCACGTCCAGTTCGAGACGATCCATCCTTTCCTGGATGGCAACGGGCGGATTGGACGGTTGCTCATTGCCTTCATTCTCCACCACGACCAAGTGCTTGCGCAGCCGTTGCTCTATCTCAGCCTGTACCTAAAGCAGCACCGCGCTGAGTACTACCGGCTCCTCGACCTTGTGCGCACCGATGGCGATTGGGAAGCGTGGGTGGATTTCTTTCTGGAGGGCGTGGAGCTAACGGCCTCGAACGCCGTAGAAACAGCCCGGAGGCTTGTCAGCCTCTTTCAACAGGACGAGCAGAAAATCCAGACGCTTGGGCGCGTCGCCTCTACCGTATTGCGCGTCTTTCGTACCCTATGCGAGCGCCCCCTCGTCACGTTGAATCAGGTTTGCGAGCGCACGGGACTATCCTTCCCGGCGGCTGCCAAAGCCATGGGGGCACTGGAACGTCTCGGCATCGTGCGCGAGATCACCGGCCAGCGCCGCAACCGCGTCTTCGCTTATCAAGAGTACCTGACGATTCTGAGCGAAGGTACGGAGCCGCTATGAAACATGAGAACCTGAAGGAGTTGGGGTATGGTGGATGAATTGAAAATAGTATCGGTATCTGAGGTTGCACGACCTGTACTAGGCGGAACACCGCGAAGGGATGAGCCTCAGTATTGGGGAGGGGAAGTAGACTGGGCAACAGCAAAGGATATTTCTAGTGTCTCAGGGCGTTATATCTTTGATACAACTGAATCCATTTCACATAAAGGGCTAGAGAACAGTGCCGCAAAAGTGCTACCAAAGGGAACAGTAGTGATTACAGCCCGTGGAACTGTGGGGGCAATTGCGCAGTTGGGAAAAGAGATGGCTTTCAATCAGACTTGCTATGGTCTTGTACCAACAGATCGCATTGATCAGAACTATTTGTACTATGCATTGAAAGCGTCTTTCTTGAGAATTCAAGCCATATCATACGGAACCGTATTCGGCACAATTACAACCAGATCCTTCGACGACTTACATTTTCCTTTGCCCAATCTGCCGAAACAACGCGCCATCGCCCACATCCTGGGCACGCTGGACGACAAGATCGAACTCAACCGGCGTATGAACGCCACGCTGGAGGCCATGGCGCGGGCGCTGTTCAAATCCTGGTTCG
>JALGTS010000262.1 GCA_029821255.1 Candidatus Zipacnadia bacterium | reverse complement strand
CGGCAATCCAGCCACTTCCAGAAGCACCTTGCGCGCCAGCGAGTAGCCGTTGCTGTGCAGCCCCGACGAGCCTAGGCCAATTACCACATCACCGGCGGCTACCGCCGAGCCGTCAATGATTTGGTCGCGCTCTACCGCACCGGTGGCGAAGCCGACCAGGTCGTACTCGCCTTCCTGATAGAACCCGGGGAGCTCCGCGGTTTCCCCGCCGATGAGAGCGCAGCCGGCAATCTGGCAGGCCTCAGCAACTCCGCGGACGACCTCGGCGGCCACATGGGGCTTCAGTTTGCCCACACCCAGGTAATCCAGGAAGAAGAGTGGCCGGGCGCCCTGACAGACGATGTCGTCCACGCACATCGCCACGCAGTCCTGGCCGATGGTGTCGTGTTTGTCCAGGGCGAAGGCGATCTTCAGCTTGGTGCCCACTGAGTCGGTTCCGGAGACGAGTACCGGCTCACGCCATCCCTCGCCTAACACGAACATCCCGCCAAAGTCAGCCAGGCCTGTCAGAACGTTTTTGTTATGGGTGGCGCGGACCGCCTCATTCATCAGTTCCACGGCCCGCTCGCCAGCCTCAATATCCACACCGGCATCCTTATAGGTGAACTGACGCATTGGAGTGCTCCTTTTCCCGGCCTGGTACCCACTTAAGATTGCAAAACTACTCTACGCCCTCTGGCTCCAGCATTGTCTTAGAAATCTTGACATCTTCGGGGATGGGGATGGGATACTGACCGTCGAAACAGGCGGTGCAGAAGTTATTCTTGGGCAGCCCCACTGCTTTGACCAGATTAGGCATACTGAGGTATTCCAGGCTGTCAGCGCCCAGGTGCTCGCGGATCTCTTCCACGGTCATACGGGCGGCGATAAGCTCCTCCTGGGCGGAGGTGTCAATACCGTAGAAGCAGGGGTAACGAATCGGTGGGCAGTTAATGCGCAAGTGCACTTCGCGGGCCCCTGCTTCCCGTAGTAGCTCGATCTCCGGGCCGGTGGTGGTACCCCGCACGATCGAATCATCCACCACTACCAGCCGTTTCCCGCCGATGACCTCTCGCAGAGGAGCCAACTTGATATGTACCCCCAGATCACGCATGCGCTGGTCAGGAGTAATGAAGGTACGGTGAATGTAGCGATTTTTGATAAGGCCCTCTCCATACGGAATGCCAGAGACTTCTGCGTATCCCACAGCGTGCGGGATGCCGGATTCGGGCACTGGCATAACCAGGTCAGCGTCAGCCGGGGCTTGTTGGGCCAGCAGATTGCCCATCCGCTGGCGAGTCATATAGATATTCCTTCCATAGATGTGGCTGTCGGGACGGGCAAAATAGATGAATTCAAAGATGCACATGGCCTTGCGCACTGGTTCGATAACCTGGATGGCCTCCATACCCGATTTGCGGAGAGTGACTATCTCACCGGGCTCGACCTCCCGCACAAACTGTGCTCCGATCACGTGCAGAGCACAGGTCTCCGAAGAGATTACCCACCCGTCATCGTCTAAGCGGCCGATACACAACGGCCGCACCCCATACGGATCACGGACGGCGATAATCCGATCCAGCGCCAATATCCCCAGTGAGTAAGCCCCCTGCATCTTGTGCATTGCCTCTGCAATAGCAAATTCCAGGCTGGGGGCATCAGATTGCTCGATCAGGCGCAGGATTACTTCCGTATCTGTCGTGGAGTTAAACTCAACGCCATCCTCGGATAGCTGCCTCCGGAGGTGGAAAGTATTTACCAGGTTTCCGTTGTGGGCAATGGCGAATGGTCCACTGCGGTGCTTGCCTATCAGTGGTTGAGCGTTAGCTGCGCTGCTGGTGCCCGTGGTTGAATAGCGCACGTGCCCCAAAGCTACACTACCCTGCAGCCGCTCAATAGTCTCTTCGTGAAATACTGTGGAGACCAGGCCCATGCCCGTGTGACAGTCGATTCTTCCGTTTTGCCCCACTGCAATGCCGGCGCTTTCCTGGCCACGATGCTGCAAAGCGTACAGACCAAAATAGGAAAGGCGAGCAACGTCGTAAGTAGGAGCATATATTCCGAAGACCCCACACTTCTCGTGGCAACCTGGATCCACCAACACCCGGTGGTGTGCCTGCGTGGCACAAGTTAATAGTCTCGCATCTTCCATCATATTACCCCACCTTTAGTTGGTGAAGCCTGTCGGGATAATCTTTGAATCTATTATCGGCTGTCTCGAGCAGATTCTGCTTTGATGCGGGTAGCTTTCTCTGCAATAGATCTGTCCATCAGCTCTCTGATGTTATGCAGTCTTTCCGCTAATTTAGTATCGCTAAGTGCCAATATCTGTGCAGCCAGCAGGCCGGCATTCTTCGCAGTATCAATGCCCACGGTCGCCACGGGCACGCCGGGGGGCATCTGTACAATAGAATACAGGGCATCCAGCCCGCCAATCGGGGAACTGGATATGGGTACACCGATCACCGGCAGTGTGGTGTAAGCTGCCAGCACTCCGGGTAGATGTGCCGCCCAGCCAGCCCCGGCGATGATCACCTTGATGCCCCGCTGCTGCGCTGTTTGAGCATATTGAACAACGCGCTGCGGGCTACGGTGCGCAGAGGCTACCGTTGTTTCATAGGTGATCTCAAGCTGCTGGAGCACCTCCCAGGCTGGACGCATAACCTCCG
>JALGTS010000261.1 GCA_029821255.1 Candidatus Zipacnadia bacterium | reverse complement strand
AGCCGCAGCCCGCTTGGCGGTGGCCGACGCCGGCCTGGACTTCAATGACAGCTTCGATCCCTACCAGGCCGGGGCTGTCTTTGGCACCAGTCTGGCCGGCAACGGCAACGTCGCCGACGAGATGTATAAGCAGTTTGTTGCCACAGGCCCCCACCACATAGAGGTGACCAGCGGCACACAACTGGCTGCGCATGCCGCTACCAGTCATGTGCTTATCCAGTTAGGCCTTAAGGGCCCCAACAGCACCCTGGGCACGGGCTGTGTAGCAGGCTTGGAGGCTATCAATAGTGCCGCAAATATCCTGCGGTCTGGCCAGGCCCAAGTAATGATTGCAGGGGGAACGGAAGCGTGCATAAGCACCGTCGGGATGAGCCTGCTTTGCAAACTGGGAGTACTGACGCGGCATAACGAACGACCTCAAACCGCCTCTCGTCCCTTTGATTACACCCGCGACGGGCTGGTGCTCAGCGAAGGGGCTGGAGCAGTGGTTATGGAGACGGCTGAGCATGCTGTCCAGCGAGGCGCACGGATATACGCTGAGGTCTGCGGGTACAGTTCTGCCACCGAAGCCCAACATCTTGTGATTGCTGACCCCAGCGGCGAGGAGCTATCTCATGCTTTTGCGGCAGCACTACGGTGTGGCAAAGTCGGCACGGAAGAGATTGACTATGTTTGCGCTCATGGCATCGGCAACCGGGAGTACGATATCGCTGAGACTAAGGCCATCAAGATGGTCCTGGGACGACGAGCGTATAGTATACCAGTAAGCTCGATCAAGTCTACCACGGGCCAATCATTTGGGGCCGGGGCCGCCTGGCAACTGGTCAGCTCCTGTATGACCCTGGCCACCGGCATAGTGCCCCCTACCATTAACTACCGGGTTCCCGACCCCGACTGCGACCTGGACTATGTTCCGAACCACGCCCGCACGGCTCGCGTGAATGGTATTATGCTTGACTCGCACAGCTTTGGCGGTACCCACGGCTGTCTAATTGTTCGTCGCTTCAACGGTGCTCGGGGGTAGTCAGTGATGCCCACAGTGCCCATTGACCGCATCGTTCTGCTGGCGATTTCTTTCGCCTCACTTTGGTTGGCGCTGGTAGTATACCGCCGGGCCTTGGACCGGGTCTGGAACCGGCTCTATGCTGTGCATGCGCTGGCCGTCGGCGCTTGGATATTCTCCAACTACGTGATTCAATCGGCGGCCATTGCACACGCCGAGGGGCAAACGGCTCTCTGGCTACGGTTGGCTATTCCAGTAGTTACCATGGTGATTTGTACCTGTGTTGATTTTGCCTGGGTCTTCCCGGAACAGATTACCACAGGTCCGTGGCTGCGGCGTGTGCTTCTGTACAGCAGCGGGCTGATCTTCAGCTTGGTTGCCTTCGCTCCCGATCTGTTTACCTCGCTGGATTTTGCGCATGGAACCGTCATATTTGCTTACGGCCCTCCCTATATTATCTTTGGCATGTTCACCGTGGCAGCACTGGGCTACGCTGATTATGTAATGTATGGCAAGTTGCGCCGCCTGACCGGCGTGCAGCGGGTCCAGACAATGTATGTGCTGGGTGGTTTGCTCATCAGCCAGGCGATAGCGATTGTGACTATGGTATTGCTGCCAGTAGTATGGGGCAACGGTGTCTACACTCGTTGGGGGTCGGCGGGATACATATTCACCATTGTGGCAATGGCTTATGCTCTGGCCAAGGAGCACATCGTTGGGCCACGGACTGCGCTGCGCCGCATTGTTGCTTTGTTGTTTGTTGTGATCCCGGTTTTGTCTATTGCCTTCATCGTGCTGGCACTTTCCGAATTCCTTATAGGAACTCGCGAGCAATATTTAGTTCTGGCATATATGCTGACTGGCCTGTTTATGGGCTTTGCAATCTACCCGCTGCATACCTATGTCTCTGAGATGATTGGCCGTTCCAGTGGGCCAGAAGAGAAGACCCAAGAAGCTTTCAACCTGAGCACCGAACCTATTCTTCGCGCCCTTGATATTGATGACTTATTAGAGCGGTCGGCTGAGGTTGTATTTGAGATGTTGCAGCCGGATCGAGTCTTGATCTTTCTGCGTGACGAGAATACAGATGATTACGTGTGCCATGCGGAAAAGTCAGCCGACGGCAGTGAGGACTTTCCGAAAGAGAGCCGCTTACTGCCTAAGCAGCATATGATTGTCAGAGCTGTTGCCGACTCTTCGGATGTGCTTGACCGTGACGAAGTATTCCGGTTCCGCAGCCTTGCGGTAGCCAAACCCCTGGCAGAGGTCTTAGACCGCCTTGGTGTGCAGATGGTGGCTCCACTGCGTTGGGGAGACGAACTGATTGGCCTGGTAATAGTAGGCCCCCATAGAGCAGGCAGAATGTACCTACCTGAGCAGGTCGAACGATTGCGCGGTGTGATGCCGTTGATATCGCTGGCCTTGCAGAATGCCAACCTCTATGCGGAAATGGCCACTACCAAGGAGTATATAGAGACGATTCTACGCGAGATGGACAGCGGCGTCATCGCAGTCGACAGCGACGGGCGCGTTTTCCTGTATAACCGAGCTGCAGAACGGATGATCGGCATAAGCCGGGAGACCGTAATAGGCCAGGACCTAGAAGTACTGCCTACCAGCATTGCCCAAGGCCTCCGGGCAGCCGCGGAGTACAAA
>JALGTS010000260.1 GCA_029821255.1 Candidatus Zipacnadia bacterium | reverse complement strand
GAACTGCCGACTATCCCCACCGGTTGCTTGACTAATCCAGGTTACCCATAGCACCCCTTTGACGACCACAGCATCAACGTCTTTGACAGTCTGTCCCGATTGCAATTTGGTCAATTGGGTCTTGCCAATGACCTTCAGGCTGCCAGGTTCCAGTTGGGAAAGATACAACGCCCCTTGATATACTTCAACCAGCAGTAGCTTACCGGCGTATGAGGCCAGAGCCGGATTTGTGGTGCTGTTGGCAAAAGAGTCCACATGTCGGGCTGGCCATAAGCGTAAGCTTGCCCACTCAGTGGGCCGCAGCAACTTGGCTGGTGACTGAAAGGTGCCCGGAGCACCGACCGGCGCTTGAGTCACCGCCACAGTGCCACCAGGCGCTGCCTCGGTGGTGCCTGCCGCCAACGACAGAATCAGGATAGCCAGTGTTATAGCCACCGACAATCTGCTCATCCAACTGCCTCCTCCAGCGCTGCTAACATAGTTCTACGTTCTACAAGTGGAGACCATGCTAAACATCTTTTCGCGATGTGACCAGCGAGACCTCCACAGCGTCTGCTCAAATTCGGTCGCAACTCATTGACACTTGACCTGTCTACTTAATATGAATATACTCTTATTAGATTAGACGTTAGATTATGTCTACTGTTTCATAGGGAGCTGAGAGATATGCGCCACACAGCCACAGTTGCACTCACAGTAAGCTTGGTAATAGTACTGGCAGCCGTATGCTGGGGGCAAGGATTTATATATGGCCCCTGGGAGGTAGCACCCCCCGAGAGCGAGCCAAACCCCTCCTGGTATGGCTATACAGGGCTGGTCCGCACTCCCACAGCACTGATCAGCACCCCGCAGAAAATCACAGGCGTGGCCCACCAAGTAACACTGGACGACCGGGACCACAACGTCTATGGGGCTACGGTGGGACTGATGCCGGCTCTGGAGATTGGTGCTGCCCGTATTGAGGATGTGCTCCAGGATACACCCATCCCTACCTACGCTACCGAAACTGTGGTCAATGTCAAGTATGAAGCCAACATCGGGGGGTTGTTTAACAACCCGGTAGCTCCGAAGATGGCCATCGGCATATTTGACATCTCCGACCACGTCAATCGCACCAACTATCTTGTACTGAGCCGCTCACTTGACTTAGCGCAGGCGTCGGTTTCTCCGCTGCCCCAGGCCAATGTTCACATCGGTTATGCAAGTGCGGAGCGCGAGCCAGCGGCCTTAGATGGAATCTTCGGGGGCATTGATTTTGTCGCCGCCCAAGACACACTGGCCCAGATTGAATACGACGGAGAGGATATCAACGCAGCGCTACGCTACTATCCTGCCCGCTGGATCTCACTGGATGCTGGAATACTGAACTCGGAGCTTAGTTACGGTTTTACGATAAACTCCGGCTTCTGAGACCAACAATGCCTATGCGCTGCGCCACGGTGATAGCGGCCTTAGCCTAAGTCTCATCCTTGCAAGGCTTAGCAAGTCTGGCAGAGATAACACCCACAAAGGGAGAGTGACACAATGAGCAGATTCACAGTCGTACTGACGGTGGTAGTGATGCTGGTGTTGGCCAGCGTCGCCTCCGGGCAAGGCTACTTCGGCCAAGCCTACGACTCCGCTGCCTACAAGGCATGGCAGCTGCGCGCTGGCTACTATGATATAGGCGACCTCGGCAGCGACATCGGCTTTGGGGCCGACTATACAGCCCGAGACTGGCTGGTCAGCGCTGACTACATCACGACCAGCGAGTTCGGCGAGGACTTCAACATCTGGTCAGCTTCGGCCACCTACCTACAGCGAATGTCAGGACGGCCGGGCACCTATTACGGGGCTGGCGCAGGCTGGTATAGGGTCAGTAACAGCGAGAGCGACGATAGCCTTGGTTATCACGTCCTCTTTAGTACGGAATTCGGGCCGCCCGATCAGTTTGGCGAGCCGGCCTGGTTCGCTCAGGCCCGCTATGTGTTCGGCACCGACTTCAACGGTGGCGACATTGACGGTTTCCAGGCATCCATTGGCCGCCGCTTCTAAGCAGCTTTGTCGACAACAGAGTCGCCCGCAATCACAGCCCACTGCTGGACTTCCAGCAGTGGGCCGACCTTTTTTATCACATGCCAACTCAGCAGTTACCAACAAGGGAGTATCTCATGTCTGCCAACAGGGTATCTAACAGTGACTCGCGTCCTAACATAGTGATGTTAATCTGTCACGACCTGGGCAGGTATGTTGGCTGCCTGGGAGCGCCGCTTGATACACCCGAAATTGATGGACTGGCCAACGACGGGGTGAGCTTCACCCACTATTTCTGCACCGCTGCCCAGTGTTCACCGAGTCGCGGCAGCATTATGACCGGCCGCTACCCTCATAACAATGGTCTGATCGGCCTGGCGCATATCGGCTGGGAGATCGGCGCTCAGGAAGTCACCCTGCCGATGTACCTAAACGCTGCTGGCTATTCTACTCATCTCATTGGTGTGCAACACGAGCACAATGAGCCACCGCGCCTGGGCTACCAACATATAGATACAAGCACAACAGATGCCAAGAGCGTTGGAGACAAGCTCAGCGCATTTCTGAAGCAACAGGCAAGAGCATCCAACCCGCAGCCTTTCTTCGTGTCTGCGGGGATCCAAGAGCCGCATCGCCCCTACCGCCGCGAGGG
>JALGTS010000005.1 GCA_029821255.1 Candidatus Zipacnadia bacterium | reverse complement strand
ACTGCGGGCGTTCAGGACGAGGGCCAATAAGAGCCATCTGCCCAGTCAGTACATGGACCAGTTGCGGCAATTCATCTATTCTGGCCTTGCGCAACCACCTTCCCAGCCGTGTTATCCGGGGATCGTTCTCGGTGGCCCAGACAGGCCCGGTTTCGCTTTCGGCGTTGGGGGCCATCGTGCGCAGCTTGACCAGCCAAAAATGCTCGCCGTTATAACCGACACGCTCCTGCCAATAAAAGACTGGCCCGGGACTAAATATCTTTATGAGCAAGGCGCATACTGCAAGTATCAACATAAGCACCGGGAGCAACAAAACAACAATAAGAACCTCCATTATGCGCTTGCCATAGCGACTATACATGGTGGCTGGCACCTGGCAGAAGCCAGCAGCAAGGGCTCGCTCGCTATCTGCAGCAGTACCCCCAGAGTCATTAGCGGAGATATAGCCAATAGGAGATTCAACGTGCTGAGCTATACCATGATATCCATGCTGTAGCTCGCTCACAGCAACTCACCGACGCTTGCGCCTCAATGCCGACACGGCTTACCCAAACACTAAAAATGTAGCAGCCAGGCTGCCCAGGGTTTTAAGTATTAGTTGGAAGGTAGTGTCGGTACGAACCGTCTTCACCATATAATCAGAAGGGACGATGATCACATCGCCTGGCCTGACTTCTTTTACCTGGCTACGGCGGTGCGCCGCACCATTGGCCCGTACTACGACCACCCGACCAACAGCAGCATCATCAGCGGGCCCGCCCACCATATCTATATAGTGATCAATCCCCGCCCCCTGACGGTACGGCACCTTCCCCGGCCGAATAACAGCCCCCAGCACTGCCACTGTGTTGCGGATTTTGGGCACGACAATCGTATCGCCATCTTGCACTAAAACATTCGCTTCCTCCCCGTGAGTTTCCAGCAGCTTGCCTCCCTCTACCGGGATACCGCTTACCCATGCTGTAAGGCTGAGATGACGAGGCGGGACCACCAAGGCTGGCCCACCCTCACCCGTGAGAAGCCGTCCCACATTGGAGCCCACCTGCTCAGCGAGCACAGCACGTTGAGCCTCCTCTTTCCCCTGCAACATATAACCGGCCGCCTCACGATTATACATAGCCACAATCTGTTCCAGATTCTGACGTTGGCCCTTGGCCAAAGCCTGTTCGCTGGGGCGATAGATTACAATACCATCGGGGTCAGCATTATCCAGTAAGGGGCCAGCTCTTTGCAGCAAGTCGTATACAGTTTCTTGCTCCTTTGTGCTACCTCGCAGAACATATGCACCGGGATTTTTGACCTGACCACTGACATACACCACCGCCGGCTGCTGTCGGAAGTCGCCGCGGCCCAGTACTGTTACCACATCATCACTGCCCAGCAAAACATCGGGCTCTACAGTAATCTGCCCATCGTCCCGGACTTCAAGCTTCAGACGGTGTACGGTGGCTGGCCCGGCCTGGCGGCCTTGAGCATACTCAATTGTGTCACCAGCGCCCGGACTAAGCCCGCCGGCAGCGTGGATCAGATCGCTAACGTTCATACCCTCAAAGCAATCATAGTCGCCGGCTTCGCGAACAAAACCAGCAATATGGACCTTATCCGGAGGTCTGCGCGCGGTTAGTCGCAGAATATCACCCGGCTCCAGCTCAATATTATTGGATGAATCGCCAGCGAGGGCCTCTTGCAGGTTGATTGTCATGATGTGACGCTGCCCATCAGGTTGCAGGCGCAGTAAGACAGCCTGCTCCAGATAAGCCTCCTCGGTAACCCCACCACTTTGCATAACCAGGTCTTTGATGCGCATATCGGCCCACCATTGGTATTGCCCCGGGCTCTGTACCGGGCCGACTATCCGCACATAGGTAATCGGGGTAGCCTCATAGCGGTAGAAGATGCGAACCTCGTCGTAAGGGGCAAGAACCAATGAATCTGGCGCAGCATCCAGAGCGTTTCGTACGGAGAAGCTCGCATAGTGGTGCTGGCCATACTCGTCAAGGCGGCGAACCTCCCCGTAATCAAGGTAAGCGCCCTCCTTCAACCCTCCAGCCAGTGAAATGAGATCACCAACTGTCATCTGCGGCTCTACTTGATAGATGCCCGGACGCCGCACGGCTCCAGTGATGCGCACCGCATTCTCTGGCATCTTATCTACGGGTGCGACCACCACCACATCCCCAGCCTGCAAGACAAACTCGCCTTCGCCTGTATTTGCGGCAGCCTCGGTCAGATCCAGGCTCACTACTTCCTGGCAGCGATGGTTAACAACCCGCCACACCGTAACGTCTCTCAGTGACCCGTCCGGAGATGGGCCACCAGCCAGCTCTATTGCTTGCCGACAGGTAAGCGAGCCGGCTATCTCATAGCGCCGAGGGCGGCGCACCTGGCCTGCTACTCCAATCTCGGCACCGACTTTTCCCACAAAGACGGTATCGCCATTCTCCAGAGGGGGATCAGCAAGCGGCCGGCCTTCAAGTAGATAAGGATAGAGGTCAATTCTAACAGGGGCCTGCCGCTGCTTTATCAAGCGAATATCGCGCAGCGAGCCAGCTTCGCTGGGGCCACCCGCCATATACAGAGCCGTCAATACGGTCGCCGTTCCACTCAACCCGTAGCGGCCTGGCCTAACCACATCCCCCGTGACATATACCGTAACCATACGAGGTTTACTAACCGTTACTGTCGTTTGGCTATCAACATAAAACTGGCCAAGCTTCTCCTCAATTGTGTCGCGGACAGCACCCAGAGGATGCCCGCCTATCTGAATCTCCCCGGCCAGGGGCAGATAGATGGTGCCCTCCGAGGAAACAAGTGCCGTGGTGTTGAGGTGCTCAATGCCCTCACTCCAGGTGCGGATGGCAAGCTCATCACCAGGCCCCACAACATACTGGGGGGAGACAGGCATATTCAGAGTGCGTGGCTCCTCGCCACCAGTACGAGCGAATAGTTCCTCTCCAAACCGTCTAAGATTTTCTAGGCGCATCTCCTCGGGTAGTTGCCAGTCCTGCTCGGCACGCTGCCATCGGAAAGACTCGCCGAGTTCCTGCTCTTTGCTCCCTTTCCCTGTTGAGGGCTGTACTTCGGGCTGCTCCTCGCCGGCAACAGATGGTAGAGGTTGTTGAGCGCCGCTCGGTTGCCCGGTTATCTCTGCCGCTGCCTGCTGTTCAGTAGGAGTCGGCAGCACCGCGCAGATACCCATTTCCCCTGATCCCCACACCAACAGCCCAATAACTACTACCCACGCCTCTACACCGCTGAATTTCCACGACACCGCATGCATAATTCGTCTGATACCTCCAGCTCACCACCCAAGCCAATTCAGGCAACAAGGGGTGCTTAAGATATATGAGGAGGACGAGTTAACTATCGGAGCGTAGTAGTTAACTGGACATCAGTGTCCTTATACTGACCTTTCGCTCGCCCTCTATGCTCGGAGACTATATTCCCGCAAGTAAGAGGTATTCCTTCCCATCAATACCCTGCAACTTTTGTGCCTACCAATGTCTTGTCTTTAATGATATAATTGGGTTGTCTATGACTATCCGCGAGCAGATTGAACGGCACGAGTCCGAATACCTGAGCCCATATGCTACGCTCAGTGCCAAGTCCGCTGGGCGAGCCCGCCCTGAGCCGCCTTGTCCAGTCCGCACTATCTTTCAGCGTGACCGGGATCGGATTATCCATCTATGCCGAGCCTTCCGGCGTCTGGCTCAGAAGACCCAGGTCTTCATAGCGCCACGTGAGGACCATCTGCGCACGCGGCTATCCCATACTTTAGAAGTCTCCCAGATCGCTCGCACTATCGCTAAGGCGCTGCATTTGAATGAGGATCTAACAGAGGCAATTGCGCTGGCCCACGACGTTGGTCACACGCCCTTCGGGCATGCTGGCGAGGACAGCCTGGACCAGGCTTACCGCGCCTATGACCCCCAGGCCCACTTTGCTCACCATGAACACAGCCTCCGCGTAGTAGATGTACTGGAAAGGGGAGGGCAAGGTCTTAATCTTTCCCTGGAAACCCGAGAGGGGATCGTGGCCCACAGCAAGTCAATGAAGGATTTGCAGACAGACCTGGAGGAAACCAAGGCGCCCACTATGGAGGCAATGGTGGTCAGGGTCGCCGATCGTATCGCCTATCTTACCCACGACCTCGACGACTGCCTGCGCACCGGCTTTTTATCTGCCCAACAAGTGCCGACGGTAGTCACAAAAGTGTTAGGTGAACGCCATAGCCAGCGGGTAGGGACTATAGTTCGTGATCTTATCGAGCACAGCTTGGATCAACCGCGCCTCTCTATGAGCCGCAAGGTCCTGGAGGCAACTGATGCGCTCAAAGACTTCTTGTTAGAGCAGGTATACCAGTCACCCCGCATCCGCGCCGAAACCAACAAGGTATCCGGCATCATTCGCAGACTATTTGACCTCTATATGGAAGACGACCAGGCCTTTGCCGAGATCAATGGCACTCCCCCAGCAGATCCCAGAGCCCGCGCTCGCCAAGTTTGTGACTATATCGCGGGTATGACCGATCGCTTTGCCCGCAGCCGCTACCTACAACACTTCCTACCCGCCGGCTTCCCCTCGTTTGAAGAGCTATAACACAACTTCAAGCCTCCCCATAGGCCGGAGGCCTGCCCCCCCGTAAATCTCACAGCCATAGCATCTATTGATGATAATAGGTATCCCACTCCAGGTAGTTATCCATAGCTTCATATATGGCAGCAGCCACCTGCGACTGGTTGATGGCGACGTGATGCTCAAAACCGTTGCTGCAAATGTAATTCAGCAAGCTCTGTAGATTAGGAATTGCCGCCACACCATATCCCCCAAATGTCTCCAGCGGATCGTCCGTAATCTGGCCCTCGCCGGTATACGCCCGCACAACTCCGGCCACATCATCGGTAGACACTCTGGTATAGGTAAACGGCCCCGGTTTGATGCGCCCCACGCAGGCACCCCAGGCATTATCTGCCCCAACACTGTCGGCCAAAATGTCCTGCCTACTCATAGACACCTCTTCAAACACATCTTTCGGCAGATTGCTGCAATGGAACAAAACGCACTTATTAGGGTCGTCACCATAGTTGTTGTTCCAGTCCAACAACGCACTGGGCTTGCCCGAGGCCAGTGCCATAGCATACATGCCTATTGCCCCGGTGATGTCAACCTCACAGGCCGCTGGAATCAGCCTCTGGCTAAAGATGCTCAGCACCGCACAAGGCACAATTCCTAAATATTTCTCTATAGCATCCCAGCATTGGAAGGCAAAGGCATCAATTTCATTCTCAGCAAGCCATTGGTCAATCACCAGCTTAAGCTTGGCCATCTTGATTAAGGCTGGCTCGGGGACATCGTCCAGCGGAACATAGTCCCGCACCTCAGCAAGTTGGTTCTGCACCTGTTGGGCCTCATCATCCAGCCTGTCCACCTGACACAGAATCTCACCCAAATCAACCACTTCCACCGAAATACCGGAAGCCTCCAGGATCTTCTCACTAAAGCGCACTGTCTTGAAAGGCGCAACTCGCGCCCCAATTGCCCCAATACGTGCCTCTTTCAACCCGCCGACAACACGGCAAACCGCCCCAAACCACTCTATGTCCGCCGCAAACTGCTCGCTCTCCACTGCTTCTGTATGTCTGGTGGTCAGCGAATATTTCACACCATACTGTGCCAGGTTATTGCATACCGACATCTTGCCACAGAAGCTATCGCGGCGGTCAGCCAGAGACATCCTCCCCAGCGTATCAGGAAAGGCATGTACCAGCACCGGCACGTCCAGCTCGCTTCGGCGAATTGTCTCCGCCACCGCTCGCTCGTCACCAAAGTTAGGCAGTGTCACTAATATGCCGTCAATCTCGCCAGCATGCTCTTTGAATAAAGCTGCACATTTCTTGGCATCCTCCAGGCTCTCTACGGAACCGTATGGTGTAGTCTCAGTATCCAGCACCACCGCCCCAAATCCGCTCTCTTCCAGCTTGTGCAATATCTCCTTGCGTCCTGACTCAATAAGATGACTCGGAAAGAACCCCCTGTTACCGACCAACACACCGAAAGTTGTTTTCTGGTTCATCTGACCTGCCTCCTAAGCAACACAATATATTAAGTACCGATCGCTTTGCTGCTAATGCCGTTGCCCTCCGGCCTGTCCGTAGTACGCTTCTGGGCCGTGCTTGCGCAAGAAATGCTTATCTCTAAGCTCATCGTTGATCGGGCCTACCGTCGGTGCTAACCCCTCGGTCACTGCCGCTATCCGCGCAATCTGTTCTACAATAATGCTGTTATGAACTGCCTCACTCACGGACTCTCCCCACGTAAACGGCCCGTGCTGCGCCACCAAAATACCCGGGAACTCTTTCAAACTCTTGTTAGCTACTGCCCTCACTATTGCCCATCCAGTTTCCTGTTCATAGCTGCCCCGCACCGCCTCCAGCTCCAACGGCCGCGTCACCGGCACAGCCCCCCGAAAATGGTCAGCATGGGTGGTTCCATAGCACGGAATGCTGCGGCACGCCTGTGCCCAGGCTGTGGCATAAGTAGAATGCGTATGAGCTATTCCGCCGATGTCTTCCAGCTCCCGATATAGTACCAGATGGCTGGGGGTGTCCGACGAGGGCCGCAGGTCCCCCTCTACTACATTCCCCTCCAAATCCACAACTACCATCTGCTCAGCGCTCATCTCCTCATAAGACACTCCACTCGGCTTGATTACCACCAGCCCCCGCTCTCGGTCAATACCGCTGGCATTACCCCACGTCAGGACCACTAATCCCGCCTGCTGCAACAGCAAATTAGCGGCGCATACTTCTTCCTTCAACTCTTCCAGCATAACCACATATTGCCTCCTGCGGGCACAATGCTCTTATGGGACAATAGCTCTCTGCTTGATCGCCAGCAGTCTCTTCATCACGTCATAGAGGCAGTCGTTATGCCCGGCCACACCAAAGCTGTCGTGTAAGCGCCTGTATAGTTTATACAGCTCCTGGTAAACTTTATGATTGGTGGCATTCGGCTCATAGCTAATATCCTTCGTCCTTGTCATCGCCTCTTGAGCCTGCTCCGTTGTCGCATAACCGCCTCTCTCCTTGCCTGCCACTACCGCTCCAAATATCGCTGCCCCCAGCGCACAGGTTTGCTCGGAGTGCGACAGTTCCATCCTCCGCCCAGTGACATCCGCATATATCTGCATCAGCAGCGGATTCTTCTCGGCGATCCCTCCGCAATTTATTATCCGCTTAACCTCAACTCCATACTCCTCCAGCCTGTCCAGAATGGTCAACGCACCAAACGCCGTGGCTTCAATCAGCGCCCGATAAACCTCTGCCCGCGTTGTCTGTAGAGTCTGGCCCATCAACAGACCAGTCAGCCGGGCATCAATTAGTATCGTACGGTTGCCATTATTCCAATCCAACGCCAGCAATCCACTCTCTCCGGGCCTCAATTTTGCCGCCTGCTGGGTCAATATCTCATGCTGTTCCACCCCGCCCTCACAAATCTCAGTAACCCACCAGTTGAAGATATCTCCCACTGCTGCCTGCCCCGCCTCAATCCCATAATACCCCGGGAGCACTGATCCCCGCACTACACCGCAGACGCCCGGTATATCCGGTGGACCCTCGCCATCGGCCGCCACCGCAATATCACACGCAGAGGTGCCGATGACCTTAACCAGTGTCCCCTCTCGTACGCCCGCGCCGACAGCCCCATAATGCGCATCAAAGCCCCCCACCGCTACGGGGATGCCTGCGGGCAAGCCCAGCTTCTCTGCCCATTCTTCTGTGAGCCTCCCCGCCGCTACATCCGAAGCATAAGCTCGTTCATACAGCCGCTCCCGAAGCGCTCCCATCCTCGCATCAAGCATCCCCAGAAACTCAGCATCGGGCAGCCCTCCCCATTCCTCCGAATACATCGCCTTATGCCCGGCTGCGCACACGCTGTGCTTAATCTTATCTGGCTGCACAGTCCCCGTCAGCAACGCCGGGATATAGTCGCAAGCCTCCACCCAACTGTATGCTGCCTCAAAAACCTCGGGAGCTACCTTCAGGCAGTGCCAGATCTTGGAGAAAAACCATTCGGAAGAATATGCCCCTCCACAGCGCTTTAAGTATTCAGGGCGATGCTGCTGGGCAAACTCGGTGATCTGCTCCGCCTCCTCCATTGCTGAATGATCCTTCCATAGCCAGGCCAGAGCGTTAAGATTATCCGCAAAGCGCACGTCAAATGCCAGAGGCTTGCCCTGCTCGTTTACTGGCAGCGGCGTTGAGCCGGTTGTGTCAACCCCTATTCCTATGACATCGTCTGCCGAAAACTCTGTTGCGTCTTGCGCTACCTCTATTACCTCCCGCACGCACGACTGCAGACTCTCGTGATAGTCCGCTGGATGCTGCCGCGCCACGTGCGGATTACGTGCATCGCCTATTATGCCCTTCTCCCCGTAGCTATACTCCGCCACTGCTGTTGCTACCGCCTCGCCGCTGTCCACATCTGCAATTAGGGCACGGACCGAATTTGTTCCAAAGTCAAGCCCCAAGCAATATCGCTGCCGCGCCATCAAAACTCCCTCCGGTGCTACTCACAGGCTTATCTCGTCTTTCGCATCATTCCTACAATCCGCCGTTAACGTTCCCTGCCCTCAGATTTAGTCCTCCCACGCACCGCCTTCACCAGTGCATCTCTTATCCCCATTGCCGTCTGTTGCCAATCAAACCTCGCCGCTTGGGCAAATCCTTCTTCTCGTAACCGTCTGCGCAGCGCTCCATCATTACTAATTCTCTCTAAGGCCTCCCCAAACGCCTCTGGGTCCCGCGGGTCAAACAGTAATGCCCCTCCTCCCACCACCTCTGGCAGTGCTGTAAGCGAAGAACAGGCCACCGGGCAGCCACACTGCATCGCCTCCAATACCGTCATCCCAAAACCCTCAAACAAAGACGGTAACACAAACCCGGTCGCCCCTGTATACAGCGCTATCAGCTCTTGGGCCGACACTTGCCCCAATACTTTGATCCGCTCCCTTCCCCGAGCCTGCCTTATTGCACTTATAAGCCGCCCCTGCCCTGAGCCCCTCCTCCCCACCAACACCAACCCCACGGTTAACTCCGCCCGGCTATATGCCTCAACCAGCCCGTGCAGATTCTTATGTAAGTGAGAGGTGGCAACACACAATAGGTACCTCGCCCCCAGGCCATATCGCCTTCTGACCTCCTCCACCAACTCCCCTGAAGCCGGCTGGCATCCTGTCTGCCCTGCTAAATACACTACCTGCGTATTCTCCCGCCGCTGTCCCAAGAACTTGACCACATCCCTCCGTGTAAACTCGGAACTGGCCACCGTCAGACACGCCGCTCGCGCCGACTGGGGCAGCGTTCTTTGCAGAAAATTGCGCTTCAGCCGCGAGAAATTCTCTGGATAGTGAAATACCTGCAGGTCGTGGATGACCTGCACCGCGGGGACATCCAGCGTGCGGGGCACAATCCCTCCCGCACACAACAATACCTCAACCCCTTCGGCCTCCACCCGGCGGGCTAACCTAAGTTGTTCCCAGATTGCCCGCCCTATGCGGCACCCACCTACCCACGGACAGACTACCTGCCGAAACCTGCTGCTGATACCAAGCTGCCCCTCTGCTCCCGCCGCTACGAACACCAGATATTCATTCTCGGTATCAACCCGCTGGAGGGCACCTATCAACTCCCGTATATACGTGTCTACTCCTGCCTGCCGCCCCGGCCTCCACGCCAGTGCATTGATTCCTATTCGCATCGGGGGTATACTCGGCACCTAAATAGCTATCCTGCTTCTACCTCCAGGCAAAGCCCCTCAAAATCAAACTCCAGGTCAAGTACTGTTAATCCTATTTCACCTATCTTCTCCCGCAGTCTTCGCGCCTCTTCTGCCGACCTGCCCAGAAACAGTAGGCAGCCTCCTCCCCCCGCCCCGCAGGGCTTGCCTCCTATAATCATCGGTTCTGCCAGCTCAAAGAGTTCCCCAATCTGCGCGTTGGAAGTAGAGCTGTCCAGAGCCTTCATTGCCTCAAACTGAACTGTCAGCAGCTTGCCCAATTCCTCTATCGCACCATCCTCCAGACAGGCTTTGGCCTGGTACGCGCTGTCGCGCAGCGTGAACAGTGCCTGAGTTGTCTGCTCATCACCCGCCCGGAATCTGCCCCACACATTTTTGTGAATATTTGAGGACAACCGCGGCTTGCCTGTGTAGCACAATACCAGTCGCCGCTGTAGCTCCTCAATATCTTCCGGTTTCATCTCCACCGGCACCCGCTTGACCTCTTCCCCAAATTCAAATAGGTTGATTCCTCCAACCGCCGAAGCATACTGATCCTGCTTGCCCCCGATAATGCCCAGAACCTTTTCAATATCACAAGCTAATGCGGCAATCTTCATCTTATCCTCCACGCCGGTCACTGGCGTCCGCCGTACCAGTGACAACCACACCACATTCAGCGTCGCGGATGTGCCCAATCCGCTTCCCGCCGGGATCTCGCTTTCGTAATGCACGCTCAACCCCGTCTTGCCCGTCAAGTTGCCCCCGTGCTTTGCCTCTGGCTTCAATCCCTCCGCAGGTATCTGGTTCTCCTCATAGGCATCAAGCTCCCCTCGCACGTACTGCTTTATTGCTGCATTGCACGTTGCCCCGCCAAAAGCATCCGAGAAATATGGCACATCAGTCCAGGCTCCCGCAAAGTCCACCCGTACAGGTGCCCGACTTTTGATAATCATTCTATCCTCCTCCAACTATCTTCTTCATCAGCGCTCCCGGGAGATTTTTCCCCTCTCGGGGATAATAGCACTCTAAAATCCGCTTGTTCCTTCTACGAAATAGCCGCTCAGCTATGCCTATCTACTTACCCTTAGCCACCCGCCACCTCGGGCCACTGCAAAACAGCACCACCCCCAGCATCACTGCTCCGTAACCAAGTAAATGCCCCAGCCCTCCACCGGCAAACCCGCCTCGCCACACCAATCCGAAAACCGGCACAGCCATCGCGTACCCCAAAATTGCTGGCTCGCTCCCTGGGTGGTACTGTCGATATCTATACGCCGCCCGATAGGCTATCCCCAGCGCCAGTGTCTCCGCCAGCAGCCCCCCCAATCCAAAATTTAGATAGCCCTCCGCTGGCAGACTCAACGCCATTGATCCTGATCCGCCTGGCCGTAGCAGCCGATTGAATAGATTCCGCTCCGGCTTCTCTGCACACAGCCACCGCGGCACAATCATCTCAATCGCATCCACATAACTCCTCCCCCACTGATAGCCGATTTCCTCGGGCACCTTTTGCACCACCAACATCAACGAATCAAAAGCCGTAAGGTTTCGCGCTATCAGCCACCCGGTTATCTTCACATAATCGCCTATCCCTAAGGCCGCTTGCTCCCTCTTCATAAACTGCAGCCTGGGCATACCTAACACTCCAACGATCAACAGCCCTGCCAGCCCTACCAGCAATATCTCCCGCCCTCGCAAACGCCGAACTAAGTAATGGTATATCGTCACTACCATCAGCAGAGGAACCAACAAGGCTGCTCGCTGCCCGTGCGTCGCCAGCATGCCAGTGCTGCCGGCTGTGATTATCGCAATCTCCACGCGAGACAACCAGCCCTTGAAATAGCTCAACCACCCCGCAGCCGCTGCCACCCCTAACAGCACCGCGCTGGCCACAACCACAACCCCCAGCCCCTTCCCTATTCCCTGTCCATAGCCACTGATCCGTGCCACTACACCTCCGCTTTTTTCCATTACCACAACCCAGCTCACCAGCCCCGGGCCCCAACTCAACCACACTGCTATCTGCGCCCGTTGCTTCGCCCACGGTTTACTTGCCCACGGCAGTGCTCTTGCCACGGCCTCCCCCACAGGCAGCAAGTACCCTCCCCAGAATCCTGCCACTACAAAAAATCCTGTTACAATAGCCTTCCATATTGCCTGTCTGCCTACTCCCACCGGCTCCAGCCCCGCCAACAAGACAGCCGGACGAACCAGAAAGTATAGCCCAAAAACTACTCCAAACAGAGTCGCAGGCGCTAACCAATCCCGCCGGATCACTGCTCTCTGGCCCACTACCATTCCCCCGGAGAGCAACGCCAATCCCACCAGACCTGCTATCCAGCTTCCATCCATTCCCGCAGGGCGCTCCGCGACACTAATCCCCACTCCAGCTCCCCCTCCGACAATCAATGCCCTCCATATCCACCTACTATATTGGCCCTGGCCCGCCTCACCTACTCTTCTCATCACCGCCTCCCTCGGCTTTCCGCCTTACTCCTCGGGCCATGATCCACACCCAACCGATCAGCACCCCCATCGCCCCAGCCAGGCTCATATCATTCGCTACATTGGGCCCGGCGGGATACTCGGGGGCTACGGGGGCATCAATCACTCGGAAGACGGGTTCCTTGTTCTGTTCTTCAATAAGTGCCCGCTCATACTCACCAGCCAACGCCTCAAAAATGGCTTGCTTTGTCCTCACCTTGCGCACTAACCGGCTGTACTCCAAGGCCCCTTCCGAGAGACCCACCACCTGCTGTTCTCCACGCCGTAGCGCCTTCCCCAACCCCTCAATGCGTGCCTCAGTAGCAGTGATGGCCACCTCCTCCAAAGCCAGCTCCTCTTGTAACTTCTTGGCTACCGGATTTGCAACCTCAGTGCTGCTTGCCTTTAGCATCTCCTGCTGCTGCTCTTGCGCCAATGCCTGCCGTGTTGCCTCCAACTCTCGCTGTATCTTCCGTACTTCTGGATGCTGCTCAGACTTACCCTCGGCATCCTTAGCAACAGCTAACTTGCTTTCCAAAGTCACCAACCGTTCCCGGAGCTGACCCACAAGCGGATTAGCTTGATGTACTACCGTGGCTGTCTCCGCTTCTGGCTGCTCTGCCAGTTTTTGTCGCAGGCCCCTGGTACGCTGGCGGGTTGCCGCTAACTCTACCCTTGCCAACTCTCGCTGTTCTTCTATATTCATAAGCCTCTGCATAGCAAGCTTGCTGGCCTCATCTACGTCTACCGCCTTATGCTCGGCCTCCCACTGTTGCAATTCCTTCGCTGCCCTATTGAGCTCTGTTTCTACCTGCTGCTTCTGCTCCTCCAGGAAGATCCGCCTGCGCTTCGCTCCCGCCAAGTGTAACTCACTCAGTTGCTGGTGCAGTGCTTTTATATAGCTATTTGCTATCTGTGCCGCCAGCTCTGCTGCTTCCCTTCTGGCCTCCTTTGCAAGTGCCTCTACCACTCGTGGGCGCCCAGGCAACGTAATCTCCAACCGAGCTATGTTCGGCCTTTCCAATTTTACCTTTGTCCATTTCTCCAGTCGGCGGCTTGCTTCTGTGGCACTACTTGCTCGTAGAACTTGCTGCAAGTTACATTGCTTCACGACTGCGCATCGCGTTTCTCTGGTCTGAAGAATATACTTGCACAGCTCTGCCTCTGTCCCTACTCCTGGTGCCAGCCCAGTTAGCGCGCTGGCCATTGTACTTATTGCTTGTGGATAATCCGGGGGCAGCTCAGCAGTGGCTACGATGCTCGCCGAGGCCTGATACCTCGTCGGCTGGATGCAGCAGCTCCAAATACCTGCGCTGATTGCTGCTATCAGCCCACTGCCTAGCCAGATCCGCCAGGCTCTTTTAGTGGCTTCCCAGTAGTCCCAAATGTTGATTTCCTCAGCCGTCAGTTGATCTTCCATTATTCACTTTACTTGTTTTGTTCTGCTGTCGGCTGTATTTATCTCTGTATCTGTTTTGACGTGGTCTTACAAAAGCTCTCTTTTGGGGCGAGCTGGACTCCTATGCTTGTGCTGAGGTGCTGCTGATGTATAAAAACTGAGTTAGTAACAACATTTGCTTCCCTTAAAAGTTGGAAGCCTTTACGTATGCCGCGTGGTTCTTTGCAAGATGTTGTCTTGTAGTACAGCCGTACCTTCTACGACACTTACGGTATGGATAATGCTTGACTTCATTTGCCTCTATGGCTCTG
>JALGTS010000259.1 GCA_029821255.1 Candidatus Zipacnadia bacterium | reverse complement strand
TGTCAAGCTAACTAATCACGGCATCTCTGCCAACCAGTGTTCAACATCTATCTTCTTTTCGAGCTTGTCACGCAGTTGACTGCGAGCGTTGAACAATCTGCTCTTGACCGTGCCTACCGGACAGCCCAGCACTTGGGCAATCTCCTCGTAGCTCAATCCCTCAATATCGTAGAGCATAATGACTGTCCGCAGTTTAGCCGAGAGTTGTGCAATTGCCTCGGCCACTATCTGTTGAAGGTGGGAGCTTTCCACCTGACTGACGGTTCCCCGTCGGTCGCCGGGCAGTTGACGGCTTATCTCCCCTGCGTCAGTCTCTGCCGGCTCATCCAGCGAAACGGTCTCGCCCCAGCGCGACTTGCGGGAGCGCGCCGCATCAATCGCCAGATTGGTGGCGATCCGATACAGCCAGGTCGGAAAGCTCGCCGCTTCGCGAAACCCCGCTAAGTTTTGATAAGCGCGGATGAAAACCTCTTGGGCCACGTCCTCGGCCTCCTCGGGGTCGTGGAGCATTCGGGACACATAACCATAGATCTTATCCTGATACTGTTCAACCAGCATCCCGAAGGCCTCATCATCGCCCTCTTTGGCCCGGTGTACCAATTCCGAAATGTCAACCTGCGCCGTGCTGGTCTCAGTCATAATCGTAGACGTATCTTCAACCACAAGGTTCACTGATCGCGCCAATATCAGTCTGCTATTTAGATTCCTCGTTGTCAGCTTCGGCAGGACCGACAAAGATACTTCGCTCGAAGTAGGGATGATATCGCGACCAGCGCCCCGGCTGGTCGCGCTCGCGATCAATGATTTGCTGAAATCCCTGGACACGGGCGTCCAGATTGTCGGCATAGTGCAGCGCACAGGCCTCGGGAGTGGATGGTAGGATCGGCGCCCCCCATTCTCGGCGCCCGTGATGACTGAGCACTGTATGAGTGAGAGTATTGGCCAGATGCTGGGGGAAGTCGGGTAGCTGAGCAATCTTACCGGCCAGGAGGCGGTCGGTCAATACCACGTGCCCCAAGAACCTCCCCTCATCGCTATAGTCGTAGCTCAGTTCGCCCTCCAGCTCGTATATCTTACCCAGATCATGCAGCAGCCCCGCAGTGATGAGCAGGTCGCGGTCCAGGCTGGGGTACAGGTCGCTCGCCTTCTTGACCAACTCAACCACATTGAGAGTATGCTCAATAAGCCCACCGCAATGGGCATGATGCAGGGTCTTGCCGCCGGGCGAGCTGGCAAACCGGGCCAGCAGCTCTTCGTCGCCAAAGACGGCCTCCAGCAGCTCGCGCAGATGGGGGTTACCCACCTCGGCGATATTGGCCTGGAGCTGCGCGACCATCTCCTCAGGATTGCGTTGGCTGCTGGCGACAAAGTCGGCCGGGTCGTACTCGTCGGGCTGGCAGCGCCGGATCGCTCGCACGATGACCTGGGGCTCGCCCTGATATTCCTCCACGTGCCCAGCTACCATAGCGACTTGGCCCGGCTGGAGAGCGGCCGCGGCCTGCTCCGCATTGTCCCACATCCGCGCAGTGATCTCCCCACTGCGGTCTTTCAGCGTCAGGTTGAGATAGCTGCCCGGCTTGCTGCGAAACGGCGCCAGGGAGATGTCGGTGACCACAAAGGGCGCCGAAACCTTGTCGCCTACGCTAAGTTCATTAACCAGTGGCTTGCTCATATCAGTCGCTTCCTTCGCCCGTAAATGCAGATTAGAACTCGTCTGCGTAGGCATCCCTTCGAATTACGCAGTGATTCGATGACGAGCCATAGTGGCTCTGTCTCGTACCCGCACCCCCTCACTCCTCTGCACACGGAATCCCAACTACCCGCTCCGCCCGAAACGTTGTATCTCCTTCCACCAATGCCACAGTAAATACGTACCCAACCTGCGCCGCATCATCCGTATCCTCGTCCTGGCACCCCACTACGCTAACCCCCACTTGCCAGCACAGTTCGGTCGTCGCGTCTTGCTTTATTGTGCTGATACTACTAGGTAGGCCAACACGCCTCCGCCATTTTTCTTCCACTAACGCCGCGCGGCCGCAATTGGCTTCCAGGGCGAAGATATCTGGTTCGTCCGCCATCAATTCTTCTGCATGTTCCAGCATTTCCCACGCTTTGCGCTCGAAGCCATCACCAGCACGGTCCTGGTCGTCTCCCCCGGACTTCACTATTGTACCCTCCGCTGGAGCGCTGGTCTCCGCCCTCCTTGGGCTGTCTGCTCCCTCCCCAACATCGCCGTGCGCACTTCCAAAAGCCTTTGCGACGGCGCTGAGCAGGCATTCTGCATCAACGGGCTTCTTCACCACGTCTATGCCATCAGATTTGAGGCGCTCACTGGCGACTTCGTTTAAGAATTGCCCGGTGCAGAGCAGTATCTTGGCCTCGGGATCGATCTTTCGAATCAGCCTTATCCAGTGATCCCCACTCAAGCCAGGCATCATCCAATCCATGATAATCCCGGTGATCGCATCACGTTGCGCGCGGAATATGTTGACTCCCTCTAACCCTTCGCTTGCCTCCAACACACCATAGCCAGCATATTCCGAAACGCTTGTTCGTCATCTATCACCAGCACTATCGGCGCCTTGTTCTCAAGTTGTTCAGACATAGTGTGCCCCCCTTGGTTCATAACGATATTTGGCTACTCAATCGGCCAGGCGGGAATTGTCGCATCTATCTCGGCCATAAGCTGAATGGTCTCGCGCAGGGCCAGGACGATCCCCTGGTAATGGGTGATATCATCATAGCTTAGCGGACGGCCCAGCTTCTTGATCGTGCGGTCTTTGAGCCACTTGGCGCACACCTGGTAGCCGCCAATCTGGAACTCCCACACTTCGGGCTCGACGCCAGCGAAGTATTGCTGCTTGTTGATGTAGACACGTCCGGGTCGGGGCAAGGGTGCCCCTCCCACAGAAGGAGGGGATTGAGGTTCCCCTCCCACAGAGGAGGGTGGGCCATCCGCAGCCTGGTCAGGACATCCTTCGACAGACTCAGCACTGGAGGATAGCTCTCCCCGAACATTTGGCGAATTAGGTCCTTCATCCGTGGGAGGGGCACCCTTGCCCCGACCGTCCTCATCCTCAGACATCTCCACATACCGGACCTTTTCCACTTCGTTAGAGCCGGGGATGTTGAAGGCGGGCGGGGCGCCGATTTGGCCTTTTTCGCGCAGCAGGTGCAGGTCGGCCAGGCGCTTGCCCTTCGCGACGAGGGCGGCGAAGAGGTCGTGGTCGGAGGTGAGGGGCAGGCGCGGGAAGTCAATCTTGAGGAACTCGGC
>JALGTS010000258.1 GCA_029821255.1 Candidatus Zipacnadia bacterium | reverse complement strand
TCCCTGCAGACAAATGGCATCCTCCTGGATGATGACTGGTGCCAGTTTCTGGCCGAGTACAAGTTCTTGGTCGGTATCAGCATTGATGGCCCGACTAATATCCACGACCACTTTCGCACATATCCTTCTGGGAAGGGTAGCCACGAGCAGGTCATCGCCGCTCTGGAGAAACTCCAGGCCCACTATGTTGAGCACAACTGTCTGACGATGGTCACGCCGGCCAATATCACCCAGCCCGAGGAAATCTACACATATTTGACCGAGGAGCTGGAGCTGGAATATCTCCAGTTCATTCCATTGGTTGAGAAGGATCCGGCTACTGGTAAACTGGCTGATTTTTCCATTGACCCGCATGCTTGGGGCGACTTCTTATGCGGGATTTTTGATTTGTGGTCGCGTGAAGCCCAGCCGCAGGTGCATGTGCGGCTGTTTGACGATCTGCTAATGATCTACGCCGGCCATCAGGCACCGTCGTGTCAGTGGCGCGAGCAGTGCGGCAGCTATGTGGTGGTTGAACACAACGGCGATGTCTACTGCTGCGATTTCTTCGTGGAACCACAGTGGAAGTTGGGCAACTTGAGGGAAGTGCCCCTCACACAGTTGGTACAAAGCGAGAGACTTGCTCAATTTGCCCACCGCAAAGCGGAATTGAGCGAGAAGTGCCGGGAATGTGAGTGGCTGTGGATATGTCGGGGAGGCTGCCCAAAGCATCGGTTGGCTTATACCGACGACGCCTCTGCTCCCAGCTATCTGTGTGCGGGTTATCGGCAGTTTTTCGCATACAGCCAGCAGCAGTTTGAGCGCCGGGTGCGCCGCTGGCTGGCCCAGCAGAGAGACCCGACCATCAGCTATGAGAATGTTGGACGCAACGACCCCTGCCCCTGCGGCAGCGGCAAGAAGTACAAGAAGTGCTGTATGCTGTGAAGCAATCACTAACGTTATATGACGAGGATGGTGGCAATGACATCTGGCAAGAATTTATGTCGCTGGTACGATGAAACTTCGGCGATAAAGCGGGCCTATGACCGCGGGCTGATTGACAGACATTGGGTGGAGGACTACTGCTGGAACGGTGGCGCCGGCTGCGTGCGCAAGCAGCGGTTTGAGAACGAAGGCTATGTCTCGCCGGATTATGTATTGCCGGATGGTTCGGTAGACGAAAACCTCAAAAAGCAGATGTATGAGAGGGGGCAGCGTTGGAGTAGTTGAGTCTCGTAAGCTGGCCGCTGTCGTTATATTTGCCCTCCTGCAACCAGACCTCATATGCCCAGTGCTGCCATAGTGGGTTAGTGCCGATAGAACGGTCATCAGGGTATTCTTTACCGATGAAGCCACCATGAGCACCCAGCTTTACGAGCATCTCGCGAGCCTTGGCCTGGATTATCTGCTTGTTGCCCGTTTGCAGTGTGCGCTGGATGTCTACTGGACACCAGTAGGTCACCCGATCGGAAAAGCCAGCGAGAAAGTCCAGACCATTAAGGTCGGGCTGGTCAAACTGAAAGACATCGATCCCCAGCTCCACCAGCGGCGGAATAATATCCACCACACAGCCACAGGAATGCATCCAGACCGTCAGGCCCTGACTGTGGGCATGAGTGATGAGACGCTGAAAATCCGGCTTGAAGACCTCCTGCCACATAGCGGGGCTGATTAGCAGACCTTCTTCGGTACCCCAGTCCTCGGCGAATACCACGCCGTCGGCGCCAATTGCGGCGTACCTGTCTACCTGTGCCAGCACCAGGTCACTGACCATACGATTGAGCCGCCTTACTTCGTCAGGGTACAAGGCACAGTCGCAAAGATACTGAGCGAAGCCCCGGAGCTTGCGGGCTTGATTAAAGCTGCAGGCCGGGATAGTTCCCAGCAGGTATCTGTCGGCATACTTTTGGCGCATCCGTGCGCCATGCTCATAGCGAGCTGGATTGGCCAGATCGGGCGGTTGATAGCTGTCCAGGTCTTCCCATCTCTGGATTGGCCCTGCCTGTATCTCACCTTTATCAGTGTGACCTTTGATACGTCGCCAGACACAGCCCCAATTGTCGGTAAGGACCTCGCCACCCCGGTCATCATCACGCCAGACCTCATCAATGTCGCCGGGTAGCTTGCTGGGACCAATGATGGCAATGTCGTTGATACGCGGCTTCCCATCGTAGTCGGAGAAAGTCAGTCCTACGCGGGGCGGACTATCGTGGGCAAGTACCTTGCGGATTATCTCGCGGGATGTCATTGCAGCCTCCGTGCTGATTACTACCTTGCTGCAAACCTGTACAATAGCTCAATGATCCGGCCAACAGTCTATTGCGTATACTATTCACAGAAGGCGTATAATGTCAAGCCAGGCGATAGCTTCCACCTCTTGACATCTGCAGCAGACAATGTTATTATTGGGGCCATCGGGTAGAGGGCTGGTGGGGTTATGGAAAAGCTGCTGGCAGCAGAGGTGAATGCTCATAAGCCGCAAAAAATATCGGGTTAATGAGCGGATCCGGGCACCGCAGGTGCGCGTGATTGATCCTGAAGGCGAGCAAATTGGTATAATGCCCGTTGAGGAGGCTCGGACGGAGGCTCAAAGGCGAGAGCTTGACCTCATTGAGGTAGCTCCTAGCGCTAATCCGCCGGTCTGCCGCATAATGGACTATGGCAAGTTTTGTTACGAGCAGGAGAAGGCCAGGAAGGCG
>JALGTS010000257.1 GCA_029821255.1 Candidatus Zipacnadia bacterium | reverse complement strand
GCCAAGGCATTGACAATATTGTGGCGGCCGACAACTTGTAGGCTAAGTGGCGGTAGCGCCTTGCCCAAGACGATAGGAGTGAAGTTGGTGCCCTCTGTTGAAGAAGTTATGTCGGTAGCGGTGATATCTAATTCCGGCCCAAGGCCATAGGAAATAGGCTGTGCTGGGCTGTTGGCTGCCGCCTTGACCACTTCCGTGCTGTCGCCGCAATATGCGATAAAACCCTGAGGATCTCCTAAGGATACGAACTGTGCAAAGCTGCGCCGTAGCTCCGCAAAATTGCCGTAGTTATCCAAATGGTCGGGCTCTATACTGGTCAGAACTTGGGAGCAGCCCTCATAAGCCAGAAAGGAGCTGTCACTCTCGCAGGCTTCAAATATCGCCCAGTCGCCGTTGCCCAGCCGGAAGTTGCTGTCAATGTGCAGCCAGTGTCCGCCCACGAAGACGGTTGGGTCATAGCCCAGCTCCAGGAAGATCTGACCGATCATCGCTGTGACTGTGGTCTTACCGTGTGTGCCCGCTATGGCAATGCGATGCTCTTGGTCGAGTAGGTGAGTGATTAACTCAGAGCGGTGAACAACCGGCCGACCAGTAGCGCGGGCTGCTACGAGTTCGGGGTTGTCTTCCTTGATAGCTGTTGTATAGACGAAAAGGTCGGCATCACCGATATTCTCTGCTGCTTGGCCTAAGGCTACCTCAATGCCGTTGTCCCGCAACCTCTGCACTCTTGGGGAGTCGCACTTATCTGAGCCGGTCACGTGGAATCCCTTTTCGTGCAGGGCTAACGCTAAGCCGCTCATGGACACGCCACCGATGCCGATGAAGTGCACATGCTGACCGGGGTACAGTTCCAAGTGCTTTGTGGACAGGGCAGCCTCCGTCATGGCGATGGTATTCTACGATATGCTCGCACTTTTGGCAAGTCCCTGGCGCTTTGCATCCTCCCGGTGCGGATGTGTGGGCCTGGACATCACAATCTGTTGCAGCACGTCACGGGCAGTTGGAGAAGGAATTGGGCACTGTATAGGCGAATTTAATAACAATTAGAGTGCAGCAGGAAATCTGTGCCGTTAGCTTGGTTGTGGTCGGGGTGGGGTAATGGGTATGTTTGTTGAGGAGCAATCTCATGATTGAAAGTATGCCCCATATGCTGTGGCAAGAAATCCATGAACAGCCTCAGGCGATTCAGGATACCATTGCGCAGAGCAGCGACGATATTATGAAGCTCGCGGAGCGGTTACGAGAAGAGGACATTAGGCAGGTACTTATAGTTGCCCGGGGTGCCTCAGACAATGCGGCCAGCTATGCTCGTTACCTGTTTGGCGTAGTCAATGGTGTCCTGGTTACCTCGGTTGCTTCATCTCTGTTCACGTTGTACGAGGCCGACATAGATATTAGCAACACCTTGGTTCTCGGTATCTCGCAATCAGGCGAAGCTACGGATGTCATTGATGTGTTAGAGATGGCCGGGCAGAGGGGAGCCCTGACTGCGGCATTGACCAACACTCCCGATTCGCCTATATGTCGCGTTGTTCAGGTGCCCCTGCTTACCAGAGCTCGGAGAGAAAAGAGTGTGCCTGCTACTAAGACTTACACAACCGCCTTGGCTATACTACACCAACTCGCTGCGCATTGGGCTCAGGACACAAAGATGGCTGACGCCATACAGGCTGTGCCCGAGCTGATGGACGGGGTCTTTAAATTAGAACCGGAAATTAAAGATAAATCCGAAAGATATCGCTTTCTGGAGAGCTGTGTGGTCGTAGCACGGGGGCTTAACTTCTGTACTGCCCAGGAAATTGCCTTGAAGATGGCCGACTGTGCCTTGGTGCTGCCAACCGCGTTCAGCGCAGCCGACTTCATGCACAGTGCTATCGGCGCAATTCGCCGCGATGTGGCTTGCATCCTCGTTGCTCCCGTTGGTGATGCTTTGAGTTCAATGTTAGAACTGGCAATGGAATTAGAAGAGCGCAATGCCGAGATATTAACCATATCAAATGAAGCGTCTCTAAGCGAGGTGGGAGCAGTAAATATCCACTTGCCTGCTCCAATGCCTGAACATATCACGCCTATGGTCGCAATAGTAGCAGGCCAATTGTTAGCTTACTACATAGCCCTGCATAAGGGTCTTAACCCGGACCGACCACCTGGGCGGCGTAAAGTGACCCGGACGTGGTAGTCAGCATCGGAGCAGTGAACCTACATGCCCGCTACGACAGCAGTAGAGTTGCCAAAGATTGAGAGGAACTGCTTGCTGTGTCAGGCCATACGACCTGAGCAGATGAGATTCTGATGCTCTTGTGTTTGTATTGCGGTTTGCAGATGACCGTGATAGGTTTGATGACTTGGCACGGCTTGTGACGGCGGGCGGCTGTGGCTCATTCGTTGCCTTGTGCTTTAGTAATCGCCCACAACGCGGGCATCAGAGCCTGCACGGCCAGCCCCGCCTGTTGAAAGACAGTGCGGCCAGTCTTAGCCGCCCAGTCCGGGTAGCGCAGTTTGAAACACTCAACTAGATCACGTAAAGGCCCCAAGTACCGCTCATCGCCGGTGAACGAGTAGGCCATGGCCAGCCACCAGGATAGCATCCCCTGACTGCTTAGAGGATGTATGTCCCCCAGTTCCCCTTGCTCTGTGATAATGTGGTCTCCGCCCGGTTCTCCATACCACTCGCAGAAGTAGTC
>JALGTS010000256.1:446-3133 GCA_029821255.1 Candidatus Zipacnadia bacterium | reverse complement strand
GTCTGGTGGCAGGTTTGCAATGAACGGAGCGCAGTGGGAGAACACCGAAGAGAATGTATGCCGGGAGGCTTGCTGACGGAGAACAATCGGGCAAGCTTATCGCACTGGCTATCTTCACACCCGGCGCACTATAATAGCCATAGGAGGAATATGAAGTCCGAGACGGTAGCCTTAATAATAACACCAACAGTTATTAGTATTATCGTATATTTGTGGATGGGGGCAACGGAGAAGTCATCCCCCATAACTAATAGTTAGGAGAGCAAACTTCTATGAAAGGCCAGGGTGTAGTAATTTGGTTCACCGGGGTACCGGCCTCCGGCAAGTCTACTATCGCCAGTGCTGTAGAGGAGCGACTCAGTTCCCGAGGTCTGCCCGTGGAGAATCTGGATGCCGACGAGGTACGGGCTAATCTCAGCCCCAACTTAGGCTATACGGCGGAGGCTCGCGACGAAAACACTAAACGACTGGCTTGGATGAGTCAGATGCTTTCCAAGCATGGAATCAACGTGATTGTCGCTGCCGTCTCCCCCCTGCGCAGCCACCGTGATAGGGCACGAGAATGGTGTCCGAAGTTTGTGGAAGTATTCGTGGACTGCCCCCTGGAAGTCTGCCAGCAGCGTGATCCCAAAGGGCTGTATGCCCGAGCCAACAGCGGTGAGGTCAGTGATATCGCCGGCATGCATATGCCTTATGAGGCACCCACAGCCCCAGAAGTCTACTGCCCGACGCATCTGAAAAGTGTGCAGGATTGCGCCGAGGCAGTTATTGCAAAGCTGGAAGAACTACGCTACCTGAGTCGCACGTAACGGCCGATAGTGATTGTGTACGTAGTTCCAACGTAAAGCTTGCCGACTTGCACTGATTGCTTCTCGCACACCCATCGCTTAGAGCAGAGATCGGGTTCAATCGTCACTACCGACAGACAGCAATTATCAAAGCGAGGAAGGTGGCCAGTGAAGAAAGAGAACTGGCAATGAGAGTCATGGCCTCTGGTTTTGCACTAAGCATAGGAGACTCCCCATAGACGTAACGCATCCACATAGCCGTGATAAACTGGGGTGCAACTGTATTCGTCCAGTGGCATGAATGCACCTGTCTGCTCTACACCTTCGCCACCGGAGGCACCCTCGCGGTAAAGGGTCTGCTCTCTGTCTATTGGACGTTTGGCCTGTCTGTAAACTCAAGATTGATATCTTCCGGCTGAAGCACTGTTAGCGAGAGGCTCTGGCAGATGTTTTTTCCCATTTCGGCTGTCAACATAGCTGTATGGTATCTCGTGGGCATTGGCTTTGCTGTTGGAGTCTGCGGCAGTTTCTGGGGGATGGGGGGCGGCTGGATTATCACTCCGGCTCTTTACGCCCTGGGTGTGCCAATGAACATTGCGGTGGGCACGGGGCTGGCTCAGATAGTGGGCCAGTCAATCATCTCCACCTACTGGCATGCCAGATTTGGCAATGTCTCCGTTCGGGTTGCTGCGGCGATGATCCCGGGTACGATAGTGGGCGTCGAGATCGGTGCCCAGATAATGGAGGCGCTTAAAGTCCATGGGCAAGCCTACGTTAACCAAGTAATCAGCACTCTGTATATCGTCTTGCTCAGTGGCCTGGCCATTTATACATTGGCTGAGTCGTTATATTCACTGGGAGTACTGGCGTGGGAGCGGCAACAGCAGGCAGATACTGGACAAGGCTGCTCACACCGGGACCCGGTTATGGAAGATCGCATCTCCGTTGATCTGGCTACTCGCCTGCAACATTGGCATATACCGCCGATGATCGCTTGCTCACTTCTGCGCGTGAGCAGCACGTCATTGTGGATCATTTTGCTGGCGGCTATGTTGACTGGCATTGTCGCGGGGCTGCTGGGCGTAGGCGGTGGTTTTTTGCGGGTGCCGATGCTCGTTTACCTGATTGGCTGTCCCACCCATGTGGCAGTAGGCACCGACCTCTTTGCGATCATCCTATCCGGTGGCTTTGGGGTGTTCACCCATGCTCTGAAAGGGAATGTGGACCTAATGATGGCTCTTTACATGCTGCTGGGTGCGCTGACTGGGGCACCAATTGGCAGTTTTGCTACCCGCTATGTACAAGGGGCCGAACTCCGGGCGCTGTTGGGTGCCGCACTTATTGCTGCCACTGCCTCTGTCGTGGTCAAGAGCTTCTTTAATATGCCTATGCTGGCCACTCTGTTAGTAGTAGGTATGGCCGGACTAATGGCTGTTATCATTATTGGATTGTTGATACGAGGTGTAACTCGCGCCTCTCGTGTCCGCTCACAATAGCTCGGCGAGAGACTGTCAGATGGGCACGTCACGGACGGCTTGGCCCTTGTGAGGCGCCTGGAAACTACCGGGGCTTGCACAGATTCTCACAGCACACGGCACGACCTCCAGGGAATCACGTCGCAGATCAATAGCGTCCGCGCGCCTACACTGGTGTGACGCTACTGCAGCTATCCTGGGCAGCAACGTGCGGTATTACGCTCTACGGAAAAGGGCCTCGTTACCCAACGCGGATGGCGACAGTGTTCTTATGGCCGGGTAGTGCCCTCGCCTCTGCAGGTTTAAATGCCCGTCTGCAATTGAGGGGATTAAGGTAATAGGGGAGCCGTGTTGGCAAAAATGTGCCTGAGTGGTGAACAAGGCCTGAGCCTGGCTCGTTGGCCGCTCCTCAAGGCACATCCCC
>JALGTS010000256.1:0-432 GCA_029821255.1 Candidatus Zipacnadia bacterium | reverse complement strand
CGTTGTGTTGTATGGCCGTGGAAGTCGGTGCAATGGAACTGGGACTGACATCCAGCTACCTAAAACGCCCGTGCCGACTCGTTGTGGTGCATGGGCGCTATCTAATAAATACTGAACCCGTTCTTCAGCAAGTATGCGGGTTGGTTTATGATAGCACAATTACTATACCAGAAGCATTTTCGTCTGTCAAGGCTTTTTCTTCTGCGCTTTTTTTCACAGTGAATTACAATAACCGTGTTTTACAAAGGTACTTACTCCCTTCAGGTCCTGCTCTGAGTAGTCGCTGAATAGCTGTTGCTCCGAGATAACTGCGAGCACCATTGTGGTACCAGCCTCTGTGTGCTGGTTATTGCCAGGCTTTACTTCTATTCCTCTGCCAACTACCTGCGAAGCCGGGGACAGCCTGCTCTTTCTGCCAAAAGAACCTACTCC
>JALGTS010000255.1 GCA_029821255.1 Candidatus Zipacnadia bacterium | reverse complement strand
GTTAGCCACCGCCCAGAAAGAGAAAATTGAAGCTGAGAAGCTGGCCGCTGTCGGTGAGTTAACCGCCCTGGTGGCTCACGAAATACGTAACCCGCTTGCCACAATCGGGGGCTTTGCCCGCTCAATGCTGCGATGTCCGGAAGGGAGCGACCGCATCCTCCGCAACTCCCAGATTATCCTGGACGAGGTTGAGCGACTTGAACAGATTCTCAGCAGCCTGTTGGATTTCACCAAGGCCCCGTCCAGCGGATTGGTTCTGGACCGCATTGAGCCGCTGATAGAGTACACCCGCGAGGTCACCGAGAGCCTGGCCGAGCAAGCTGATGTGGAGATCCACGTGAAAGTCGAGCAGGATCTACCCGAGGTCTACTTTGACCATGCCCAGCTTCAGCAGGTCGTGGTCAATCTGGTTCGCAACAGTATTGAGGCTATGCCCGACGGTGGGGTGCTGGAGATAGGTGCTCGGCGCGGCGAAGGGTCAGTTGAACTGTATGTCTCGGATACCGGAACAGGCATCAGCAAAGAACAGGTCACGGAGATCTTTGACCTCTTTTACACCACTAAGCCATCGGGGACCGGTCTGGGGCTGGCATTGAGCCAGAGAATAGTCGAGCGGCACGGAGGCGAGCTGAAAGTTTACAGCGAAGAGGGCAAAGGCAGCACCTTTGTAATTGTTCTGCCCATCCCCACTGAGGGCAACAAAACCATGTAGGACCGATGATATGCCGTCCGAGGGGAGTAAGTACCATGGCGACGATTCTGATCGTTGACGATGATGAGCACCAGCGCCTATTATACAAAGAGGAGCTGGAACTGGAGGGCTATGAGGTCATCCTAACCTCCAACGGCCCACAGGCCATTGCTGCAGTAGCCGACCAAGAGATTGACTGCGTTGTGCTGGATATTGCCATGCCGGGGATGAATGGGGTTGAGGTTCTGGCCAAGATGCTGGACATTAATCGGCAACTGCCTATCATCCTGCATACCGCCTATCCCAGCTACAAAGACGACTTTATGACCTGGGCTGCCGAGGCCTACGTCATCAAGTCCTCGGACCTCAGCGACCTTAAAGAGGAGATCGCCCGAGTACTCGAGCCCGGTGACAGCGATTCCCAACAAATGAGGGAACCGAATTAGATGACCGGCGGTAACGATTCCCCCTCAATGAGAGATGCAGTTGCCATGATTTTGGCAGGGGGCCAGGGCCAGCGCCTGCTGCCACTGACCCGCCGCCGTGCCAAGCCGGCTATTCGTTTCGCTGCCAACTACCGCATCATTGACTTCACTCTCAGCAACTGCGTCAACTCCAATCTGAAGCGGGTTCATCTGCTCACTCAGTACGCCGCCACCTCCCTACATCGCCACATCCAGCAAGGCTGGTCCGCTCTATTTGTCGAAGAGCTGGGTGAATTTGTTGATACCGTCCCTCCCCAAAAGATATTTGCTGATCACTGGTATGCCGCCACCGCCGACGCAATCTATCAGAATCTGTTTATCCTCCAGGAGCAACGGCCCCGGTGGGTATTTGTGCTTTCCGGTGACCATGCCTATAAGATGAACTATCAATTGATGCTGAACCAACACGTAGCCAACGATGCTCAACTGACTATAGCCTGCCAACCGCTCCCCCGCCAGCAATGCACGGAACTGGGTGTGGTAGAGACTAACGAATCTGGATATATCATCGGTTTTGAAGAGAAGCCAGCGACGCCTAAGCCTATACCCACGAACCCCGACTACTGTTTGGTTTCAATGGGGGTATATCTGTGGAATACCGAAGAATTGGCCCGCCAGGTAGCCCAGGATGCTACTACCACCAGCAGCCACGATTTCGGCCGAGACATCGTGCCGCGCATGGTTGAGCAGGGCGTGCCAGTTATGGCATATCAATTCACCACTGCGCCAGGCGGAGGACCCGCTTACTGGCGCGACATTGGCACACTGGACAGCTACTGGCAGAGCAATATGGACCTGCTTGAGCCGTCACCTGAGCTTGACCTGTATGACCAGCAGTGGCCGATTTACAGCCATCGTCGCCAGCAGCCTGCCGCCAAGATAGCTGGCTCCGCAGCCGACGGCAGTCTGGAAAAGTGCCTGATATCTCCAGGCTGTATAATCTCCGGCGCCCGGCTGCGCCGCTCACTGCTGTCACCGGGAGTGCGTATTGAAGAAGGCGCTGCGATCACCGAGTCAATCCTGATGGATAACGTGCGGGTTGGCCCGGGCGTGCAGTTACACAGAGTTATCGTAGACGAAGATGCGGAGATTCCTGCCGGCTACGCAATCGGCCTGGACCGCGCTCAGGATGAGAAGAAATTCGTCATCACTACCAGCGGCATAACTATAGTACGGGCCGACGCCGCCCTCGAGTGAATGCGGTTCGTCTGCCTACGTGAGGAGGGTTAATGGTGAAAGTTCTATTGGCTTCCGCGGAAGTAGTTCCCTTTGCCAAGGTCGGTGGTCTGGCTGATGTGGCCGGTTCGCTGCCCAAGGCATTAGCGCAGCTCGGCATTGACATCCGGGTGATAATGCCCAAATACCAAACGGCGGCAGAGGCAGCAACTGATATGTGGCGGGCGGTACCCAGTTGCCCGGTACCTATGGCCTACGGAATGTCCGGCTGTGCCCTGGATGAGTCACGACTCCCTGGCACCGAGGTCCCGGTCTATTTTATTGAGCACCACGACTATTTCAGCCG
>JALGTS010000254.1 GCA_029821255.1 Candidatus Zipacnadia bacterium | reverse complement strand
GTGCTGTTACTGAGGAGGAACTGGCCGATGGAATGGCAGACCGCTCTTGACAAGATGGCCGACGAACTGCAGCAAGTGCAGCAGCAACTCAGTGACCCCGAGGTCATCGCTAATCATAATCTGTTCCGTGAGTTATCTCAGCGGTATGCCCAGATTGCTCCGGTAATTGAGAAATACCACGAATACCAGCGACTGGTCGCTGATGCCGCCGAGGCCCGTCAGATGATGGAGGATGCGGAAGATGAGGAGATGCGCGGATTTCTTCACTCTGAGTACGAGGCAGCCCAAACCGCTGCCGAGAAGCTCCAACAACAGTTGCTACTGGAGTTGGTGCCCGAAGATCCCCGCGATCGCAAGAATGCCATAGTTGAGATTCGGGCCGGTACCGGCGGCGATGAGGCTGCCCTGTTTGTGGGCGATCTGTTTGATATGTACCGGCGTTTTGCTGAGCACCAAGGCTGGCAGACCGATGTGATCCAGCAGAATCCCGCAGAGATGGGCGGTTTCAAGGAGATCATCTTTGGTGTGAAGGGGCCGGGAGCTTACGGTATTTTGAGGTACGAAAGCGGTGTCCACCGTGTCCAGCGCGTGCCGGAGACTGAATCTCAAGGACGAATCCACACCTCGGCGGCCACTGTGGCGGTGCTGCCGGAGGTAGAGGAGATAGATGTAGAGATTGATCCCTCCGATCTGAGGATTGAAGTCTTCCGTGCGGGCGGCCCCGGTGGCCAGCATATGCAAAAGAATGAGACGGCCGTGCGCGTCACTCACCAGCCAACTGGCATTAGTGTCGCCTGTTCGGATCAGCGTTCCCAGCAGCAAAACCGAGAACGGGCTCTGCGTGTGCTGCGCAGTAAACTCTACGAGAGGGAACAGCAGCGCCAAGCCGAAGAACGAGCCCAACAGCGTCGCCAGCAGGTTAAAAGCGGCGACCGTAGTGAGAAGATTCGCACCTACAACTTCCCCCAGGACCGCCTCACTGACCATCGCATCGGTCTGACGATGCACAACCTGTCTGCTATCCTCGACGGCGAAATTGAAGAACTTGTCAATGCTCTTCAACAATACTACCGCCAGCAGCAACTCGCCGAGCTTACCGAGGGCTGAAGATGAGCGCTGTTACGGTCGGGCAGTTGATTGCCCAGGGTACCAAGCAGCTTAAGGCAGCGGGGGTGGACAGTGCCTCCTTTGATGCCAGCAATCTGCTGGCTGCTGCTCTGAACCTTGAGCTAAGGCATATCCCTGCTGTGCGCAATGATTCCGTCACACTGGCTGCCCAGCAGCTCTTTGCTAAGTACCTCCAGCAACGGATACAGCGCCAGCCACTCCAATATATTATTGGTGATACTGAATTCTATGGCCTGCGCTTTAAGTGTGACTGCCGCGCGATGGTGCCCCGCCCCGAAACCGAGACGCTGGTGGCAGTGGGCATTGATCAGATTAGCAAGCTTGGCGCGAGGCCGGTGATCGCCGATATCGGCACAGGTAGCGGGGTTGTTGCCATCTGCCTGGCGCAGGCACTGTCGGAAGCTACAGTCTACGCTACTGATTGCTCCCTTCAGGCACTGGATCTGGCGCGGGAAAACGTGGAGCTGCACGGTCTGGCCAAGCGCGTTATCCTGCTGCCACCCGGTGCGGGCCTGGCGCCGTTACTGACCGCCCAGGTCTACGAATCTGTTGGAGTTCTCGTCTCCAATCCACCGTATGTTGCGAGCAGCCAAATCTACCGACTGCAGCCAGAGATCGCCGAATTCGAACCACGAGTAGCACTTGATGGTGGGCCGGACGGGCTGACATGCTATCGCCAACTGCTGCCGGAATGTCGGCGGCTGCCGCAACTGGGCCTAATCATACTGGAGGTCGGCGAGGGCCAGGCTGAAGCAGTTGCGAGCATTGGGCGAGACAGCTTCCCGTCGGCGCAGGTGCAGATCATCCCAGATCTGACGGGTATCCAGCGAGTGGTTGTGTTTCACCTATGAGCGAAGGTGCTCCATCAATACGCATATTGTGCGCCTCTGAGCTACCTGCCTCAGAAATCGCTGCCGCTGCCGTCCTGACGCTATCCGAGGGGAAGATAGTGGCAGTGCCGACCGATACTGTCTACGGAATTGCGGCAAATGCCTGCTGCCAGTCAGCCATCCAGCGCCTCTTTGAAATTAAGCAGCGATCGGCAGACAGTCCGTTGCCGGTGCTTATTGCAGATTGGGAGGATGTGAAGAACGTTGCCTGCGACATTCCGGCAAGTGCTCGGCACCTTGCTGGCCGTTTCTGGCCCGGGCCGCTTACCCTCGTTCTACCCAAGTCTGCTGCTATCTCCGACCTGGTGACAGCGGGCCAGCCAACGGTTGGGCTACGAATTCCCGACCACGAACTGACTCGCGCTATAGTGCGTCAGGCCGACTTTGCGGTGACAGTTACCAGTGCCAATATCTCCGGCCAGCCTGCCGCCTGCACGCCCCAACAGGTCCTGGCGGGGCTGGGAAGCGCAATTGATATGCTTGTTGATGATGGGCCCTGCCCAGGTGGGCAACCCTCTACGGTACTTGATTTGACCGTCAGCCCTCCACAGATCCTCAGAGACGGGCCCATCAGCGCTCACCAGCTTGAAAAAGTGATCGGCCAGGTCAAGTAGTGGTGCGGCCGGCAGATTGCTGGGGCGCCGCGGCCTTTGTGTGCCGGATTTTGAGTACAGGCAGGAGGA
>JALGTS010000253.1 GCA_029821255.1 Candidatus Zipacnadia bacterium | reverse complement strand
CTCATGTGGGCTGGAAGTAATGGAGTGTGAGTACGTGGGCAGCGTCGTATATTCGGACAGATACTTCCCACTAAAACGCATTATGACCGTGGCGTGGCTGGATCGTCTCAGCCGATTGGTAAACCGGGTCCCTGGCCTGAACCGCTTGCTGTCATATACGCTGGTGGCAGTAGCCCGCAAGCGGTAGCACCGTAACTACGTTCTCAGCCATCAGGAGCATACAGGTTGAAGGATGATGGTGGCACGATGAGACGGCCGGGCAGCTCTACTTTGCTTTGTCAGGTTGCCAGCCGTTTTGAGGCAGATGCAGGGCGACATCAAGGGTCAGCAGCTCTGGGCAGTTGGGGCCGTGCATTTCGGAAAGCAGTGCCGGCTCTAAGCCTCGCGCGCGCAGGCCGCGGATGATCAGGGGCAATGCGCGGACACTATTGATGTCGCCGCCGTGCATCAGAATGATTGAACCGGGTCGGACGCCGGTCAGACAGCGTTGGACGATCTCGCTGACCGGTGGATTGGCCCAATCACCAGCATTATGGGTCCACAGTGTGATTATTTGCGAACGTGCGCTGGCGCAACGTAGCACCTCGGCGGTGTAGTCGCCGCCAGGCGGACGCAGGTATCTCATCACTTCACCGGTCAACCACCCGACGACGGTTTGGCAGGCATCCAGCTCAGCAGCAATCTCCTGGATGCCAAGCTCTGAGAGGCGGCGATGGTGATAAGTATGATTACCGATCAGATGCCCGGCTTGGGCAATGTCACGGAGAAGCTGCGGATACTGCTCAGCCTTCTCGCCGACCACAAAGAAGTTAGCCACCGCTTGATGGCGATTAAGCACTTGCAGAATCAGGGGAGTAATTAGCGGGCAGGGGCCGTCGTCAATAGTAATAGCTACGCGCCGCCGGCTCCTGGTCCCATGCAGCATCATTCGGACTGTTGGCTCTGGGGAGGCATTATCGGGCAAGCGGCCGTTGCTGGCTAAAATGTGTTGCCAGTCGGCGCCATAACCCACCAGTGCCTTGGTGTAAGCAGTGGGGGGCAACGGCACCAGGGCGGAATTATGCGAGGGATTGTCGGAGGCGTAGCAGAGCAATAGCGGGTCGTAGCGCACCACCCCCAGCCTGCGCACCGCCTGTGGATCATTGTTAATTGAATCAGCCAGTGCGAGGTAGCTACTGCGAGCTGCCGATAGCGAGAAGACTGGTCGGTGGCTCTGGCCGCCAGCATTGGCCACACTGGGTACGACTGACCAGACGTCAACGTGACGGATGTCGGTATCGGCAGAAAAAACAGTGGCCAGCGCAGCAGCGGCATCTGTCTCCATGGCCGCCAACTGGAACTGTCCAGTGAGCAGATCACCAGCCTGAAACTTGACCAGCGCGGCCTTGACCCCCTCAACTTCACCGACAGCCACTCGCAGCAGCCGCTGATGGAGCGAGACGCTCTGAAGCTGCTCAGCGATGCGTTTTTCATCTTCGACGCAGAGGCCTTTGACTACTTGGGCTTGCTCGCCCTCCAGAGGCATTAGCAGTTTCGCGGGTGGCTGGGAGCGATGCAGGGCAATATGGGAGGGGCTATCTGCCGCCTCGGCAGACTCTGGCTGAGCGCTGCTCGCAGCCGTAGCAAGCAGACCCAGCGCTGCTATTATTGTTAGGAATGGTAGCTGTCTCATCAGTAACTTACCGGCTGCCGGGGTTTCTTGATCCTGCCGGAGCCTGTCTACCGCCACACAACATAGCCACGTTCGCTGTCCATTATAGCTCAGCTATGTTGTTGCGTCCAGCACGGATGCCGCCGGACACAAAAAGAGGCCCGAGCAACCAGCCCGGGCCTCGGAGCTTATGTAGGTCTTTCTAAGCAGTTTACCATTTCACGCTGATGTCCACTATCCTATGGACAACCTCGTCTCCGATCTTGCGGATTACCCTCAGCACCACATATGACTTACCGCTTGCCCGGGCGGCATTCAGGGCCTTCTCCCAGTCATTCAGGCCCCTAATTGAGGTTTGGTTCACCTTGCTGATGACATCGCCTTGGGCCAGCTTGCCGTAAGCCGGGCCGCCCATGTCAACATCAGTTACCACGACGCCGTCCAGTTGTTTGTCGCCGAGGCGTGCTCGGTCCTCGTTGGTGATACGGCGTACTGTTACGCCCAGAGCAGTACTGGCACTGGCAGTAGCCGGATGCTCTTCCTCGCCCTGCTTGGGTTCCTCCAGACCGGCATATTTGGCAGGCATCTCGCCGAGGGTTACTTTCACAACTCTCTCCTTTTTGTTGCGAACCACAGTAAGCTCAACGGTTGTGCCGGGCGGAGTATTGCCGATGACCTGCTGGAGTTCCCAGGTGTCCTTGATCGGCTTGCCATTGACGGCGGTGATCACGTCCTCCACCTGCAAGTCGCTGTCAGCAGCCGGCGAGTCCTCCTGAATGTTGTTGACCACGGCGCCATGGTCAACACCGTAGAAATCCCTGGTGTTGGCGGTCAATTCATCAATTCCTATCCCCAGCCAGCCGCGCTTGACTACCTTGTGCTCAATCAACTGAGGGATGACAGCCCGCGCTGTGTCAGAGGGAATGGCAAAGCCGATTCCGACATTACCGGCGACCATACCCGGAGAGAAGATAGCTACGTTGATGCCAATCACCTCGCCACGCAGATTGACCAGTGGCCCACCACTGTTGCCCCGGTTGATGGCAGCATCGGTCTGGATGAT
>JALGTS010000252.1 GCA_029821255.1 Candidatus Zipacnadia bacterium | reverse complement strand
CATATTCTCATCAAGCCGAAAAAGACCACAAAAGAGACTGATAACGAGGGCAAACCAGCAGACACCAGCACCTCCGACGAGATCGCCAAACAGCAAGCTCGCCAGGAGGCTAACGAGTTGCTACAGAAGATTCGGCAAGGCGCAGATTTTGCGGAGTTGGCGCGCAAATATTCTGATGACCCAAGCAGCGCCAAGCAAGGCGGAGACTTAGGCTGGTTTACTCGCCAACAGATGGTCAAGGAGTTCGCTGACGCTGCTTTCGCCCTCCAACCAGGAGAAGTCAGCAACGTGATAGAAACTCCCTTCGGATTCCACATTATCAAAGTAGAAGACAAGCGCACCAAACTACCGAAGGACTTTGAAGAAAACAAACAGCGCTACATCAGCCAGCAACAGAGTTATCAAGAGCAACAAGCCTGGAACGAATACAAACACAATCTTAACAAACAGGCCAGCATCAACATCCTTGATCCCGAGCTTAAAGCTATGGCTTTGCTGGCCAAGGGTCAACAGCAGCAGGCTCTTCCCCTGCTGACCGAAGCTGCCGAAAATGATCCCTACAACCTGACTGCAAGGTACACACTGGCCAGCATATACCGGCAGCAGGGAAATGTAACACAAGCCATTGAGTACTTCCACCAGATCATCCAGCAACAGGAGGGTGCCTCTTCAGCGCAAGTACATCTGGAACTGGGTGAACTACTCCGTAAGCAAGATAAACTGGAAGAAGCTCTCCAACAGTTCAGCAGCGCTTCGGACTGGGCTGCTGCCTTGCAGTATCAGAACTACAGCATTCATACCCGGCTAAAGCAAATTTACGAAGAGATGAAGGATACCAAAGGAGTGCAGCAAGAGCAGAAGTGGCTGGACGAGTTCCAGAAAGCTCAGGCGGAATCGTTGGCCACTGCCGGCAGGTCCCCGATCAATATGCCTTAGTCCGCACCGGCTCGCAGGAGGATTATTATTGTCAGTACTTAACATCGACGCTCTGACCATACGAGAAAAGCTGGTACAATTCATCCGCGCTCAGATGGCCTGTACTGACTTTGAGTGCGGTATTATCGGGCTTTCCGGCGGATTGGATTCTACAGTAACCACCTATCTGGCAGTAGGCGCTCTGGGCGCTGATAACGTCATCGGACTAATGATGCCTTATGGCACCTCCGCTCCCGAAGATCAGGCCCATGCTGCCCAGGTTGCTTGCCACCTGGGGATACGCAACTACGTGATAGATATCACCCCGCAGATTGATGCCTACTTTGCCCGGTTCCCGGAGGCCGACCGTATCCGTCGTGCCAATAAAATGGCTCGCGAGCGTATGAGCATCCTTTACGACCAATCTCGTGTCTACAAGGCCTTGGTCATCGGCACAGGCAATAAGAGCGAACGGCTACTGGGTTACACTACCTTGTGGGGAGATATGGCCTGTGCGTTTAGTCCCTTGGGCAGCCTGTACAAAACACAGGTGCGCCAATTGGCCGAGGAGCTGGGCGTACCCGAGTCTATACGCAACAAGCCGCCCTCAGCCGGCCTCTGGCCTGGCCAGACTGACGAAGGTGAGCTGGGCATCAGCTATGCTGAGGCCGACCAGATTCTCTACTGGCTGACCGATCAGCAGTGCAGCGTAGAGGAGGTCATCGAAAAAGGCTTTTCCCGGGAGTCGGTCACACTTGTGGCCACCCGCGTCAAACGGGAGGCTTTCAAGTCCCGTATGCCGCCTGTGCCAGAAATATAGCCCCCTTCCGGCTCATCCAGCTTGAGCAAGCGGCATTGTCCTTATGAATAACGCCAATTCAGCCTCAACCGGTATCCTGTATGTAGTCGCCACCCCCTTGGGCAATCTTCGGGACATCAGCCAACGAGCTATTGAAGTCCTTAAGGAAGTAGACCTAGTAGTTGCCGAGGACACCCGCCGCACTCGCCAGCTATTAAGTTACCTGCGCATTCATGTGCAGACGGAGAGCTACCACGGCGACAGCAGTAGCGCAAAGCTCCAATGGATTATCGCCCAACTCCTCGCCGGCAGGTCAGCGGCACTGCTCTCAGATTCAGGAACACCCGCAGTATCTGATCCTGGAGCGGAGTTGGTGCAGCAAGCCGTCAACAACGGCATACAGGTAGTGCCCATCCCTGGGCCGAGCGCAGTGACGGCTGCTTTCTCGGTAGCCGGCATCACCGCCAGTGGCTTCGTATTCGCTGGCTATCCTCCGCGCAAGACCAGCGAAAAGCGCCGATTCCTTGAGCAAGTCGCTGCCCACTCGTCCCCGGTAGTTTTATACGAGGCCCCCCACCGCGTGGCTGAGACCCTGCAGCAACTTGCTGATATCTGCCCCGAGCGGCGGATAGTCATCGCCCGGGAACTGACCAAGCTGCACGAGCAGATTCAGTACGGCTCAGCCGCCGAGCTGGCCGAGACAATCGCCGGCAAAGAGCCACAGGGAGAGTTCACCGTGGTGCTCAATCCCGCTCCGCAGCCGAGTCCGTCTCACCAAGTCTCCAATGAAGATATCAAAGAAGCAGTCATAGCAATGCTGGAGGCAGGCCTCAGCCGTCGTGACACCGCCCGCATCATAGAACTGTTGACCGGACTGAGCCGTAACGAGGCTTATGAACTCGTACAAAAACCAGATGTCGGCGAAACTAAGCTACCCGGCGCGACCGAGGCCAGTAATTAGCCCAATCCCCGCTACTATGCACAGCACCCCGGCAACTTTGGGTGCAGTTAACTTC
>JALGTS010000251.1 GCA_029821255.1 Candidatus Zipacnadia bacterium | reverse complement strand
ATAGCCCCGGCCTCATAGCGGAAATTATCCGCCTGGAAGATGATTTTGTCACCGGTTGGCTCAGGTGGAAATGGCTGCTCTTCAGCAGCACCAGTGGTAGGTACTATAGTTGCGGGTGCGGGGAGCTGTTCGGGAACAGCCGGCTGTTCAGGAATTTGTGGGGGGTGCCGCAGGGTCTCGTCAGTGCTGGTGACTTCCGGTATACTGACCTCTGGCTGGGCAGGTGGCGGGGGAATATCGAGTCGCTGGTCTGAACCCGACGATGACTGAGTAGGCTGCGAAGCTGGGTCTTCGTTGGATTTGACGGCCCGCTGGAGCTCCGCACAGTGGCCCGCGCCTGGCATGGCAACAACTGTCGGCACAGTAATCAGTCCGGCCAATAATAGTGCCGAATACCACCGTCTCCGGCCAGTTGTCACCTTGCTTATACCGCCCAATCAGAAGCCTCTGCTCTGCTGATTCGTACAGAAGGTCTCTATATTAGCTGCGGGTGGCAGTCTATCGTTGCCGCCAGATAGCCAGTAGGCTGGCTACTACAATGATGCCATTGAGCAGCCATCCTGACACTGCCGGCGGCAAACTCCCCGCGTTGCCCAGCATCCGCAGCCACAACATCAACACATAATAGACGAAAACTACCAGCAGCGTAATGAGCACACCGGCCAACTGCTCGGTAGTGCTAAAGTACTGAGTAATGGCCCCGGCCAGCAAAGCAAAGACCAAGCATGAGAAGGCCAGGGCTATCCGCCAGTGTATCTCCACGGCAAAGCGCCGCCCGTAGCCGGCGTGCTGCTGCTCGCGCTGCCGCCACTTGTCAATCAACTCCCCCAATCTCATTGTCTCGGTAGAGGAAAGCTGCGGCGTGGTGCCGGATAGCAGACTCCCCACGTTTACGTCGGCTGACGCCATAGTCGCCCACGTCAGGTTGCCTTTTCTGTCCAGGTGGTAAAAGCGGGCGTCGCTGGCCTGTAGTGCCCGCGGCGTAAAATGAGCCTGCCGTGCTTGAAACAGCACGGGAAAGTCCCCGGGCTGGTTGACAAAGAAGTAGACTCCCGTAAGTATATTTTGCCGGCGGTCAACCTGTTGCACGTAAAAGTGGATGTCCGGGCTGGCTTCGGTGAACTTGCCGGGACGGAAGATCAGCGCGCGCTGGCTGAGCGCAATCTGGTGCAACATCCGTTTCGCTTCGCCATTGGCCCAAGGAACTGCGTATTCACTGATTAGGAAGGCAGCCACAACAGCGACCGCACCCAGCAACAGAGCCGGCCGCATTATGCGAAGCAAACTAACTCCCGCGGTGCGCAAAGCCGTAAGCTCGTGTTCGGAGGCCAGTCGGTTCAGCCCCAGCGAGCAGGCCAGCAGCGTGGAGACCGGCAGGGCCAGGACCACCGCGCGCGGGACCTGCAACGCCAGAAACTTGGCGATATTGGGTAGGGGCACGCCGTGTTCCACGATCACCTGCACTACCGTAAACAGAATGTGGCCGGTAATTAGCACCACAAATGTCAGCAGGGCCACACCGAAGGGGCCAAGAATTTCCCGGGTTACGTAACGGTCAAGCAGTTTGGGCATTGCTCTCTGTAAAGCTGCTGATTATGTGTAGCTTTTGACGAGTTAGTTGACCCAGTGGTTCCGACGGTGCCTCAAATGGGCTGGAACCTTTAGCTATCATATTGCCCACGGTCGGCTGATTATCCTGCCTGAGCGAGATCAAGGGTAGGACAGGCGTCCCGCCTGTCCCAGGTGAAGAAGTGCACGAGTGCTTACAGAGGAAGAACTCTTGGGCAAAAAGAAAGAGCCGCCTGCTGGGGACAGGCGGCTCCAAGGGATAGAGTGATCAAGGCTCTATTATTATCCCCTAAACTGTTTCAATAATAACACACTCGTCACTATTTGTCAAGAGTTGTTCCGAATTGTCTGCCTGGACAGCGCAAGAGTCCATTCTTTATAGTCACCAGGCCTATTGTCGTGGTGTATCCGGCAGAATGCGCGGGGTTATGAAGATGAGCAGCTCCTTCTGGACTCGCTTTGTCACCTCCGACGCCTCGGGCTCGGCAGTCGCCTCCGGCGCGAGGACCTGTTTGGGGTCCACGACTTCGGTGGTGCGAGTAAGCCCGCCGATGACGATGGTCTCGCCGTCGGGCACACGCACTTGAGTAGAGACCGCTCGGGTTCCAATGCCGGCGAGCGGCTTACCCTCGGGACCTATCTCCGTGCCGAGGTGCTTTTGAATCTCTACCTCCAGATCCAGAATGATACTGTTATCCTCCAGAATGCGCGGGGTGACCTTAAACGAGTCACGCAATAAAACAGTCTCGTCGTGGCGCTCCTCGGTGCGGTTGCCGTGTTCATCATAGCTGATAGTCGCCCAGACCCACGGAATTTCTCTGGTGAAGTCCACCGTGGCCGGATGGTTATTTCGCGTAGTTACCCGAGGCGCGTTGACGATCTCGGCTCGCCCTTCGTCCAGCAGTGCCTTCAGTTCTGACTCGAAGCGTCCCTGGCGGAACCGCGCGACGTTGATGCCCGTTCCCGGCGCAAAGCCCTGATTGAAGAACTCCGCCGAGCCGTTAGCCACAAACCGGTCAATTCCGAAGGCTTTGCCTTCTTCTCTCTCCACCTCCACGAACCGGGCCTCAATCTCAATCTGCTTGGTGGGCTTGTCAAAGAAGGCCAGTATCTCGCGGAACTGGGCAATGGCCTCCTGAGTACCGTGGACCAGTAGTACGTTGTGCTCCGCCATGGC
>JALGTS010000004.1 GCA_029821255.1 Candidatus Zipacnadia bacterium | reverse complement strand
TGTATGAGCTCTGCGTGCGGCGCTTTCGCGAGATCAGCCAGGTGCTGGGCGAATTCGGGATACGCCTGGGCCTGGAGTGGGTTGCACCCCGGCACTACCGCACCGAGCCAGACAAGCACCCGTTCATCTGGCGTATGGACCAGTTGCTCGACTTGATTGACGATATCGGCGAACCCAACGTAGGAATGCTGGTGGACAGCTTCCACTGGTTCAATGCCGAGCATACCGCCGCAGACATAGAAGCACTCAGCCCCGACCAGATTGTCTTCGTCCACATCAATGATGCACCCAACCGTCCCTTGGACGATCAAAACGATATGGAGCGCGAGATTCCCGGTCAGGGCATAATTGACTTGGTGGCCTTCGTGCGTGCCCTTCACACCGTCGGCTATGACGGCTGCATGGACACGGAGATATTCAACCGGAAGCTGACCGATATGCCTAACCGGCAAGCAGCACTGATGGTGAAAGAAGCCGTGGAGACAATCGTTACCCAGGCATTAGCTAACCGAGCCGCCACGAACAACTCAACGAGCACAGGATAGCTGTAATCCTGAATCCCCACCAGCCGTTTCTGGGCACGGCACAAATCCAGGGGAAGTGCCCTGTGGCAAGTTTGGGATTGCATCCATTTTATGGCTATCAGTTGTGCACCGGAGTGATTTATTGCTATACTCAGTGGGTAACAGCCACTTCTTAGATGCATATAAGTCCAACCGCATCCGAGCCACCAGGCTCGTCCAAACAAGGTCTTTCAGAGACAATAATGTTCACGGCAAGACGCAGGCGAGGAATTTGGATTGGCACGGCTGTCTTTGGGCTCCTGGCTATGCTCTCGCCTTGGCTGGTTGATCTGGACCCGGCCGCTTACAATCTCTTCTTCCAGTTGCGAGGCGCACGAACTGCTGACTCACGAATAGTAGTTGTGGCTGTCGACGACGAGAGCCTATCCAAAATTGGACTTTGGCCATGGTCTGCATTGCAGCTCGCACAACTGGTTGAGAAGCTGGACGAGGCTGGGGCGGAGGTCATCGGTATTGACACCGCCAGCTTGATAACGCAGTGGCCGAGTCCGCCAGATAAGTCAGCCACAGAGGTCCTCGCCAGCGCCTGTCGGCGGCACGGGGCGGTCGTCCTTCCCGCAATAATACTCCCACCTGATATCAGCCGCCAGCCCGATGTTCAGGGGATCGTGCGAGCCTCACGTTTCTCCGGCGGGCACGGCACTGTCCCCCGCCCAGTTAGCCTCCAGGGCGGGAAGCTGCACACTCCCCCCAGCCAACTGGTCGAAGCTGCCGCCGGGCTGGGAGCAGTTAATGTAACTCCCGAAGCTGACGGCACCCTCCGCCGAGTGCCGCTGGTCGTCTCGGATCAAGGGCAGATCTATCCCAGCTTTGCCACGGAAGTTGCTCGGGTTTCTCTGGGTATCGCGCCGGGAACACAGCAGATGAGCCGTTTCCTTCAGTCAGGCCAAGTAAAGATGGGTGATATGACCATACCAGTAGATAGCGCCGCCGAAATTCACCTGAACTTCCCGCGCCGCTATCCCAGCTATCCGGTGCTGTCGGCTGCCAAAGTATTTGAATCGTCTGCTAATCAGCTCCGTAAGCAGCTCAACGGCAAGATAGTGCTATTTGGTCCCACAGCAATTGAGCTGGCTCCCAGGTACCGCACTCCGCTCTCGCCGCTGGTGCCCGGCGTTGAGATCACTGCCGTGGCCGTGGACAACATCATTAACAACCGGGTATTTCAGCCCCTGCTATGGTGGTGGGCGCTGGTGCTAACGGCAATAGCGTGCCTGGGCTTGGGCTGGGTACTGGCCGAGGCCAATGCTTGGACCTGCCTCCTGACCGGGATAGCCGCAGCACTGGGCTACTCGGCTGTAGGATTAGCCCTATTTACTATCAAAATCCTGTTGCCAATGGCTCTGCCGCTGATAGGCATTGTAACCGTTTCTCTTATACTGTTAGCCAGGGCTGCAGGTTTGAGCGAGCGAGAAAAAAGCCAGGCTGAGGCGGAACTGCACGGCCGCATGCGCAGCCTTTCCCGTATTGGCCAGTTGATTAGCTCCAGTCGGGATCGTGATCGGCTGCTTGACGGGATCCTGCAATGGATCGAAACCGAACTGGAAGCCGAAGCAGCCTCGGTAATGGTCATTGACGAGAAACACCGCCACTTGCGTTTCGCTGCTGCTACCGGCGAGAAGGCCGATGAGATCCAAGACTTCACCGTGCCGTTAGGGCACGGCATTGCTGGTCATGTCGCGGTTACTGGCCACCCGCTGGTAGTCAACAATGCCGCCTCCGATCCCCGTCAAGCTCAGGATATCGCCCAGGCGTTGGACTTTCCGGTAAGTTCGGTTGTGGCAGTTCCTATGAACTTACACGGCGAGGTTATCGGCGTTGTTGAAGCACTTAACAAACGTAACCAGGCTGGCTTTACCGATGATGATGCTGAGCTGCTGACAGTCATCGCTCAGCAGGCAGCAATGTTCCTGGACAGTGCCCAGTTGTACGCTGAGCTGCAGCGCCGGGTGGATTACGCTAACGCAGAACTGCGCGAAACCAACGCTCGACTCAACGATGAGAAAGCACGCATTGAAACACTGATTGAGCAAATGTCTTCCGGCGTGGTCGCCACCGACGCTCGTGACCGCGTGGTGTTGATCAACAACACCGCAGAACAGATGCTGCAACTTAGTGAAGCAGCCACTGTCGGCAAGCCAATCCTGGCAGTAGTCAGCGACAGTCGCATAGCTGATCTGTTTGCCCGCCCACTGTCCATAGAATCAGGGGTCCACATTGAGCAGATGGAGCTACCGGCGGGCAGCGGCAGGATAGTGCGCCTGCACCTGGCACTGGTAGAAGATCAGCACCAGCACCTGGGCAAGTGTCTGGTGATGACCGACGTAACCCATTTTGTCGAGCTGAACCGGATGCGCACCGACCTTATTTCGTTTGTCTCCCACGAGCTGCAAAATCCGTTAAGCGCACTGGACGGTTTTGTCACCCTACTGGCCGCTGACACTGCTTACCTTAGTGCCAAGAGCGAGTCGTACATCCAGCAGATCAATCGCCTTGTCAAGCGAATGCAGTACCTGGTGGCAGACTTCCTGAATATATCTCGCATTGAAGCAGGCCGGCCGCTATCTATGAGATGGGAGACAATATCCAGCAACAGGCTTCAGTGCCTGATTGAGGCCATCATCGAACTGCAGCGGCGTGACACCTCTACCCACGACCTGATAACCGACATACCCGATGAGTTGCCTCCCCTCCGCGCCGACCGGCATAAACTGGAAGAGATTCTGACTAATTTGATCAGCAATGCCATCAAGTTCTCGCCGCAGGGAGGTATCGTTCGGGTGGCTGCGCGTGCCGAGGAGAACTTCGTCAGAATCTCAGTCAGTGACGAGGGAATAGGCATATCTGAGCAGCAGATGGCCCATCTGTTCCAGCGGTTCCGCCGTCTGCACGAGGCCGAACAGCAACAAGTCAGTGGCACCGGGGTAGGGCTGTTTTTGTGCAAGCATCTGGTTGAAGCCCACGGGGGAACCATTGAGGTGACAAGTGAACCGGGCGCAGGCTCGACTTTTAGTTTTACTATTCCCATAGCAGAGGCTAATCAGCAAGGGCAGGCCGAGGATGCAGACTGACGATGACCTGCGCATGGGCGATATAGTTCGGTTAAAAAAGCCACATGCGTGCGGAAGTAACCAATGGGAAGTAATCCGGCTGGGCGCTGACATCCGCGCGCGGTGTTGCCAGTGTGGACGGGTTGTGATGATACCCCGGCGGCGCTTTGTCCGACTAATCCGCGCCCGGCAGCCGCGCAGCCAGCCTCCCGAGGAGAAACAGTAAGTCGCTGGGCCGCCAGCAGGCTTTGCTAACAAAGAAAAGCTATGAATAATGAGATACTCATCGTAGGTTCGCTGGCGTTGGACACAGTTGAAACACCATTTGGGCGCATTGAAGACGCCGTAGGAGGGGCGGGCTTATACGCGGCAACCGCGGCCAGCCTGTTTGCTCCTGTCCACTTGGTGGCTGTAATCGGCGATGACTTCCCCCAGCAGGCGCTTGACGAGCTGGCTGGACGAGGCGTTGCACTTGAGGGCGTCCAATGCGTGGCAGGAGGGCGCTCATTTCGGTGGTCAGGCCGCTATGAATACGATATGAATAACGCCGAAACCCTGGACACTCAGCTCAACGTCTTCGCCGACTTCAATCCTGTTTTGCCTGAATCAGCCCGCCGCTGTGGCTATGTATTTCTGGCTAATATTCTGCCCTCTCTCCAGCTAAAGGTCCTTGAACAGGTGGAGCAGTCCCGCCTGACTATCTGTGACACTATGAATTTCTGGATTGAAAAGGCCCGTGACGAGCTGCTGGAGGTATTCCGCCAGGTGGATATAGTCACAATGAACGATGCCGAGCTGCGCCAACTGACCGGCGAGCCCAACCTGGCAAAGGCCGCTACCAAGGTGTTGACGATGGGCCCACAGTATCTTATCATCAAAAAAGGCGAGTATGGGGCATCGCTGGTCTTAGCAGAGGGGCACTTTGCCCTGCCCTGTTACCCGCTGCCAACTGTAGTAGATCCTACCGGAGCAGGAGACAGCTTCGCCGGCGGTCTAATCGGCTTTCTGGCATGGGTTGGAGAAACCAGCGAACAGCAGCTTCGCCAAGCTTTAGCGATTGGCACTGCAACGGCCTCGGCGTGCGTGGAGGATTTCTCCATCAACGGGCTGCGCAAGCTCACTGCGGATGAACTGTACCGTCGCTATGTGGCCCTCCATGAGATGGTCAGATTTGAAGAAATATCCCGGCAAGCCATCTTGTCAACCTAATACGGAGGTTATCCCCGCATGCCCGATATAATCTGCCTTGGCGAACCGATTGTTGACATGGTCTGCACGCAACCAGCTCGCAATTTGGTGGCGGCCTCAAATTTCGACAAACTAGCCGGGGGCGCGCCACTGAATGTTGCCGCTGCCGCTGCCCGGCTTGGGGCAAGCGCCGGGGTCATTTGCAAAGCCGGAGGCGACCACTTCGGTGACTTTATGCGGCTGAATCTGGAAACCTGTGGGGTGGATACTGAGCACTTCCTTCAGGACCCGGACTATGCCACCCAGCTTGCCTTCGTCGCCGTTGATGAGCAAGGCGTTCCCGACTTCAGCTTCCATGTCAAGCAGAGCGCCGATATGATGCTGAGCTCCTCAGAGCTAAACTGGTCCTATATCAACACTGCCGAAATCTTCCACTTTGGTACTATCACGCTGATAAATACACCCGTGCGGAACGCAACTCTGGACGCGGTACAGTGGGCGACCGAGCAGGGGATAATGATCAGCCTCGACCCGAACCTGCGTCCTGCGCTGTGGCCGGATCTCAATGAGGCCATGCGCTGGTTTTTGCAGGCTATCGCCAAGTCTGACTTTCTTAAGGTTAGCGCAGAGGAGATGGAATTTGTAGCTGGCACTAAGGACCTGGAAAGCGGCGCCAACGTGTTGTGGGAGATGGGACCGGAGCTGGTAGCCGTCACCCTGGGCCCAGAGGGCACTTATGCCTACAACGGCCACCAGGGCGGTCATATTCCGGGATTTACTGTTGAAGTGGCCGATACTGTAGGTTGCGGCGACGCCTTCACTGCCGCAGTGCTGGTTAAGCTGCTGGAGTCTGACAGCGATATAGCTGAACTTGACTGGCTTGCGCTGAAAGAAATTATGACATTTGCCAATGCTACCGCGGCACTAACCGCCACCGGCAAAGGTGGCATTCCGGCGATGCCCAGCAGACAGCAGGTGGACGAATTCCTGCGCCGTCACAGCTAACCTCGGGTAGTTTGACAAACCCAAACAACTGTGATAAAGTATGCAGTTGACTTATCAATCTACCTTACAGTTACTGGAGAGTGGAACAACAATGATAGAAGATCGACCAGCACTGGCCGACTTTACTTACTTAAGCGCAAGTGCTGTTGGCAAAATGCACCGAATGATGTATGACTACGGCCCCGGGAATGGGACCTTCCTGGGGCTACCATTTGACCAACTGGTTGAGCATGGTCCCGGCCACGAGTTCAAGTGGAATGGGTGTGCTAAGCCTGCATCAGTAATAGAGTTGGCTAATACGGGACCGTTCTCAGCGGTGGTACTGTCAGTCGGCCAGGCTATAAAATACCAACACGACATCCAGATACCGCTGATCGTCAAACTTGATGGGCACTTCACTACCGGCAAGATCAATGATGCCAACTATCCTCGCCACACAATGTTTGGTACTGTTGAGGAGGCGGTACAGGTAGGTGCGGATGCCATAGGTTTGAGCTTCTACCTGGGGTCACAGCAAACCGGCGAGGATGTTGAGCGCATAGCGAAGGTCCGTAAGGAGGCCCACGAGGCCGGCCTCCCGCTGGTCCTGTGGTGCTATCCTCGGGGACCGCTTCCAAGTACAACTAAGGCCGATAGTTTGTTATGGTGCCACTATGCTGTTTCGGCAGGCGAGTCGTTAGGAGCAGATATCATCAAAACCAAGTTCCCTTCGGTGGTTCCTCCCAAGCAGCGGGACGCTTACGAGGACTTTATCCTCAACGAGTATGCACCCCGGCTCCCGGAGGTTGTCCACTATCTGGATCTTGAGCCATCTCGCGAGCAGTTGGAGGAATATCAGGCTAATCTGCCAGCAGGTGAAAAGCCTAACTACGACTCCCTGCTAACCAAAGAGCAGCATATTGAGCGGGCGAAGATAGTCACCGGCGCAGGGACCCGAACAATAGTAATCTATTCAGGGGGGCCGCGAGTAACCGGTGACGCCAAAGCCGCTTTGACCGAGTCTACCGAGATTATTATGGAAGCCGGCGGGGAAGGCCGGATCATCGGCCGGAACTTCTGGGGCGTACCCATAGAAGAGGGCCTTGATCTTGCCAATACCGTCGCCCAAGTGATGACCCGAGACAAGTACCGCCGCAACTAAGAGCTGACCCCTCTCTCAGGACAACTGCCCTACACTATTGTAGAGCAGCCGACGTCAGCGTAGGTGGGCAGCTAAGCTGTTAACCAAGTGCTTCGGGCTGCTATCAGTGGCCCGAAGCATCCGTGAACTAATACCCAAAAACAACAAGGAGTGTTCCCATGAGCAAGCTATTGACTGGGCAACAACTAAGAAAGATCTTCGACTACTACTGTCCTTTTGACAAGGATGGAAACCTGCGGCCGGCTGAAGAGCGCATGACACTGGTAGCGGCAAATTCCAACAATTGGTGGGAGACACGTGCCTTTGTCCAAGCTGCCGCGCAGGGCGAGCAATCGCCCATCATTGTGCAGTTTTCTTACAACGCCAACCGCAAGATCGGGGGCGATCCGACCGCGATTTTCGTTCCAGAGGGTGTCACCTACCACGCCAATCCAGTAACAAACTCGGCCAGGATAATGTCGGATTGGCTGGCGATGGAAGTCGAGGCCTGGGGAGCCAACTTTGTCGCTGCCTCGCTGGATCACTTCAAGGTCCCGAAGTTCTCACCAGACACTGAATACGAGCGAGCAGCAACGCCAATTGAATACGAAGACAAAATTGATGCTGCCTTGGCATATCTGCGCAATCAAGGACTTGATACCGTCGCCGCCGAGGTGGACGACGACACCTTTTCGGCATACGCAAACTATTTGCGAAGCGTTGAGTATCGCAACTTCCGGGCTGACTTCCTGGACACGGTAACTATTATGCGCCCGGCTTGGGGCATGATTGATACTGAAGGCATTCCTCCGGTGCTTGACTTTGTTATCACCAAAGACATCGCCACCGGTGTACGCGTTGACCTTAACAACAACGATATGATGCTGGAGGCCGAGCTGGGAGCTACCGGCACAAGCGGCGATGAGGTCGAATATGAGGAAATGTCTGACGAGCAGCTCGCCGAATTCGCTCACTTGGCGGCCTGCTTTGTAGCTTACACCGGAGCCGAAGGTATCGCCTACGATATTGGCATGAAGCACGCTGCCAAGAGCGGAGAGAAACATCCGACCGACATCCGGAAGCTGGAGACTGTCCAGCGCACTATTATCCAGGAGACCGGTGTCTATGCACCATTCGCCCAACACGGAGGCACCGGAGCTGCCGACGTGCCCCGGAGCTTAATCGGTAAGACCAATCTTAACACCTGCTTCCTGGTGGCAGGTACCCAGGCACGCTTCAAATATATGAACGAACATGCCGACGAGGTCTACGCCGGCGATAAGAAGATCTGCGGCACCGACGTAGAAACCCACATCTATCTGAAGGGCGTCTACGAAGAAGTCCTCCGCCGCTATGAGGGTACCGGTAGCTGGCAGATCGGCCCCAAACTTGCCCAGATATTGTCCGAGTAATAACTGGACGAGTTAAGCAAAATGAGGGGCTAACTGACCGGCCCCGTCACAACTATTCTGACAGGGAGCAATTCAAATGAGAGACGAAGATATTGAAGTGCTGCAAAACCTTATATTCCGAACCGCACCTCAAGACCTATCCAGTACACTGGACTCGTGGCGAGAGGAACTCAATAGCGAATACGTCAAGGTCTCCGAGGACCGCCAGAACGAAATCGCCCAGATGGTCTGTGAAAACGCCATTGACCTGCAATCCGTACTCGCCGACTGGGGCCTGAAGGAGAATGTGGTAGTAAAGTCGGATAACAACCAAAAGATAGATCAGGCCCAATTAGATGCTGAAGCTGCAACAAACTACGCCTTGCTATCCCAGTGGGGCCGCGATGACCTGGTCAAGCAGGCTAAAGAGGCGGTGCAGGGAATTGAAAAGAGTAACCTGGTGCGCCTCGCCCGCATGGGCTTGCAGGGAGAGGTAAACACCTTCTGGGGCAATGACTATGCAACCCATCTGCGTGAGGCAATGCGTAAAGGAGCCTGCCTGGTTACCACCAACCCGCAACTGATAAACGTTGCCCGCCAGGAAGAGCCCGAGCGTTGGATACCTGTACGCGATCGGTTGCGTGAAGAAAACCCAGATATGGATGCGCTGCAGCTCGCTTACGAGATGACCATCGCGGTCGTGGTGGCCAATTGCAAGCTGTTGCGCCCAATCTGGGAGTTGACTGACGAGCGCATCGGCTACGTCAGCCTACAGCTCAACCCCAAAAACTCTAAAGACGCCGACAGTATGATTGAGCAAGCCAACTATGTCTGGCCTCGGCTGGAGGAGGCGCTCGGCGGAACGCCCAACACCGTCTTCAAAGTGCCCGGGACTAAGGCCGGACTTACTGCCGCTGCTGAGCTGACCAGCAACCGTATGGGCGTCAATATCACCGTCAACTACTCCCTGCCTCAGCAGATTGCCTTTGGCTCAGTCATTGAAAAGAACAGCACTGCTCCGGTAAGCTTCCGCACACAGATGGACGGTCGCCTGGATGATCCGGTCGGCGAAGAGTTGCAAGAAGCAGGTGTCAGTGACTGGGCTGAAGTCAAGACCTGGTGCACTACAGCTATTCGCCAGCGCGAATATCGCCTGTTGTGTATGGATCCGATGCGCGGTGGCATGGGGCTGAAGAAGACCAACATGCTGCCGGCCTCCGGCCGTGGGCCATGGAACATCCTCCGCTCAATCCATCGCGAACCGGAAGTCTCCTGCTTCATCACTATTTTCCCGAATCGCCAAGAGGAGTTTGATAGCGAGCCACGCGAGTTGAACCCAGACGGTATGTGGACACCGGTTCCACCTGCGATTATGGAAAAGCTGTATAAGAGCGAGCTGTTCCGCAAAGCCTACGAGCCCGATGGAATGACGGTAGACGAGTTTGACGACTTTCTACCCTGCGTTCGCACTCTCAAAGGTTTCTCAGAGTCCTTTGATGAGTTTGTAGCCTGGGTAGCCGGCTGATAACGCCGATAGCTAAGCTTGCCAGCTCTTAGCCAGCTCTTCCGTTCTGCCAACTCGGCCCATATATTTCTGATTCATCCATTTCGGGGCCGATCTTTGCCGGTCCGGAGCTGGCGGCATAGTTTATGTTCCTTAGCCCTATTGGCATCGCAGCCGGGCTTAGCCTCGTTCCGGTGTTGCTCCGATTCCTTGACAGATTCTCCACGGTTCCGTATAATTCACATCAGCCTTGTTTTTTGACTGAGAACCGCATGCAAAGGGAGGATGGCCAATATGTCCGACGAGGAAAAGGATGTAGAAGGCGGCGAACAAGAAGAGAACCCGGAAACAGAAGAGATTGACATTGAGATAGAACCGTCTAAGCCTACTAGGGGCAGCCGAGGCGTATGGTTTGTGATCGTACTGATAATCATACTGGCTGCCCTGGCCTGGTATGCCCTGTGGGCAAAGCAGCAAGCTGAGCAACGCGCACTGCTGGAAAAACAGGCCCGCCTTCAGGAGTATCAAATGGAGGAGCAACAGATCGGAAAGCAGCTCAATAAGGGGCTCGAGAGCCTGGAGACCGGCAGTACCTCAGCAGCTATCGCACAGCTCCAGAAGGCCGCTACTCAACTGCGTACTTTAGCCAGCAAAGCGAGCAGCAACAACGATTCCGAGGAAGCAGCCCGTATACAGCTTGTTGTCACCGAAATCAACAATGCATTGACCGAGCTTGAACAAAAACAGAATGAGCTGACCGAGCTAACCCGCGAGAAGCTTACCTCACTGCAACGCAGGTTAGGCGTCTCGCCTCAGAAAGCTCCGAAGAGCGCTAAGGAAGCTGCAAAAGAGGGCAAAAAGACCAAAGCAAAGAAAGAAACAGAGAAGGCCGAGGAAGGTCCACCTAAACTGGCTCCGCATCTACCTGGGCCACCCCCAGTCCCAAGATAAACACAACTATCCCGATCCAATATACCCCTGTAACGGCTATCTGGCCTCTGAGGCTGTTATTACTCGGGGGCAGATGTTTAAGGTGGCCCTGACCAATACCAGATAGCTGGGGTTGAGGTTAGCATATCTATCAGTGGGCCAGATGAGCGGCATTCTCCCATCAGTACCCATCAGCAACTACCCGCACCAAGCAATAGCCAGCATCTTAGCACGGCTTAATCACAAACAACCCTTCCCGGCAAGACAAATTAATTAACAAACTACCTGCAAGTGATCTCTGGACAGAGGCTATACCGTGGCTGTCGCTAAGCAGAAGATTACAAAACTGGTCAATAGTCTGGCCAACGCCAAAAGTGGCCAAGATCGGCAAGAAATAATCGATAAACTGGTAGAAATTGGCACACCAGTGGTGCCACAGCTAACTAAATTGCTCGAGCATGGAGACTACAAGGTCCGAATGGCCGCTGCAAAGGGACTGGGTGAAATCGGCGCTGAAGAGTCAGTAGAGCCACTTATTCGCAGCCTGAGCGATACCAGTAAGAACGTCCAGCGGGTAGCTACCGAAGCGCTTAGCAATATCGGGGAGCCAGCAGTCTCGGCGCTGCTTGATACCCTAATCGGTAAAGATCAGCTGGCCCGGAAATGGGCAGCCGAGGCCTTAGGCAACATCGGTGACGCCTCGGTTGCTCAGCAGCTTATCGCACGGCTTAATGATCCCAATATTGAGGTTCAGCGTGCTGCGGTAACTGCCTTGGGCGACCTCAGATCCAAGCGCGCTATTGAGCCACTCATTAAGGTTCTGGGGTCAGACAATATCGAATTGGCGCGGGCTGCTACCGAGGCCCTCGGGCAGATACGTAGTAAGGTAGCCATAACGCCGCTGGTCTCCGCTCTGAGCTCGTTCAGCGAAGACATCCGCAACTCAGCAGCACAGGCACTAGCCCATATCGGCTCAGACGCTGTTCCGGCTCTGCTTGAGGTACTGGAAACAGCTAACCGGGACCTGTGCCTATATGTTGTGGAGGTCTTAGGTAATATCGGCGACGACCGCGCCCGCCGTGCTCTGACCAATGCACTGAGAAATCCCGACGAAAGGGTCGTAGCAGCCGCAGCTATTGCCTTAGGCAAGCTTGGCAAGCGTTCATCAGTAAAATATCTGGCTGAGTTGATCGACTCGGAGTATGTTTCCGTGCGCTGTGCCGTCGCCCAAGGACTGGGAGAGATCGGAACAGCTAATACCGTTGAGCCACTCAGTCAACTATTGCAGGACGATGATTGGGTCACGCGTATGGTGGCAGCCAAGGCCTTAGGCAGAGTAGGCAGCCGTAAAGGTGTGCAACCTTTGATACGGGCCCTGGCCGACCCGGAGTGGAGTGTGCGCCTGCATAGCGCCAAAGCTCTCGGGCAGATCGGCCAGAAAAAGGGCGCTATTGAAGCGCTGCTTGAGATGCTGAACGATCGCGAGGAACTGGTCCGGCGGGAAGCCGCACTGGCCTTAGCCAAACTGGGTGCCCCCGAGGCCACCGAAATGCTGGAGCAATTCGCCACCACCAGCCAGAGCAATGAAGCTGCTCAGGAGATTGCGGAAGCCCTGGAACTGCTCTGAGAAACCACAAGCTGACTACCCTCGGTGTCGTGAAGCCCGTCTGTCCGGATTGTACCTTGTTATTGCACACTTTGCGAAAAATGATATAATAATGATGCAGTTAGGACCGACGGGTACTGTCAATACAGCATTCCTCCGTACCATTCACTAGCTATTACTGGATTGTGTATACAAATGTCTTCAGCAATTGATCCGCTGAAAGTATCCAATAAAGAAACGCTGGCAGAGATCGCCAAGCAGGAGCAGATAAGCATTGATAGGCTCCAGGCCGGTATCAGCTCAGGCGAAATCGTGGTCTTCGGCGATGTCCACGGCCCTGTACGGCCCTTGGCTATCGGGGCCGGACTATCTACCAAAGTCAATGCTAATATTGGCACCTCGCCCGACTTCCCTAATCTCAACGACGAGCTGAGCAAGCTTGATGCCGCCGTCGCCATGGGTGTTGACACAGTAATGGACCTAAGTACCGGCGGAGATCTGGATGAGATTCGTCGCGCCATCCGCGAGCACTGCCCGGTGGCTTTGGGAACTGTGCCGATATACCAAGCTGCTATTGAAGCCGGTGACCGTTTAGGCGGTATCACCAGGATGACCGCAGATCAGATCTTTGAGGTGATTGAGCGACAGGCCCAAGACGGTGTTGACTTTATGACGTTGCACTGTGCAGTCACCCGTTCAACCGTTGTCGAGCTGGACAAGGCTCCCCGTGTCTGCGGAATAGTCAGTCGCGGGGGCAGTATGCTGGCTCGATGGATGCAGGTCAACGATGCCGAAAACCCTCTATATGAGCAGTACGACCGATTGCTGGAGATCTTAGCTAAATACGGGGTTGCCGCCAGCCTGGGAGACGGTCTGCGACCCGGCGCTATAGCCGACGCATCAGATCCTGGGCAAATCGCAGAAATGCGGGTACAGGGTGAGCTGGTGGCAGCAGCGCGCCAGCGGGGCGTGCAGGTCTTCGTCGAGGGACCTGGACATATGCCCATTGACCAGATCGCCGGCATCGTTGCTCTCCACAAACAACTTACTCACAACGCTCCCCTCTATGTGCTGGGGCCCCTGGTGACTGACATTGCCCCCGGCTACGACCATATCACCGCCGCCATCGGCGGAACGCTATGTGCAGCAGCCGGCGCCGACTATCTGTGCTATGTTACTCCCGCCGAGCATATTGGACTACCCGACGAAGAGGACGTCGTCCGCGGTGTGTTGGCGGCCCGATTGGCCGCTCACGCAGCCGATTTAGTCAAGGGCGTGCCCGGTGCTGCCCAATGGGATGCCGCGATGTCTGCCGCTCGCTTCCATCTAGACTGGAGTAAGATGGCCGAACTTGCTCTGGATCCCGGCATAGTGCATAAACGCCGAGGCGAACGGGCCACCTTAGATCCTAAAGCGTGCTCCATGTGCAGCAAATTCTGTTCAATAAAGCTCGAATTGGCTCGGCAGGCGGCTACAACTGGTGATGAATAAAAAACACAAGCAACTATAAGGAGCATCTAAGAACCTATGTCAATAATGGGCCTGCGCAAGGCATTTAGCAAGCCTATTAGCATACGCATTGCTGGCCGCACCCTACGCCTGGGCACCCCCCTGACCATTATCTTTTGGGCCATTGTGATAATCTTCATAGCGGGTGCGTATGCTGGATTTGGGCTGGGCAGAGCCAGACCGCGGACCCCACATGGCCAGCCAGAACGTAAAATCACCCCGGTAGTAGCAGAGGTTGACGGATATAAGATTACGCGTACCGATTTTGAACAGCGCTGGGAACACCTGCTTAAGCAGCAACCCGGGGGGATGGATATCTCCGAGCAGGCCTTTGCCCGATACCAGCTCCTTGACAGCATAATCCAGCACTATTTGCTGGTGAAAGCAGCCAAGGCCGCGGGCATCAAGATTTCGCGCAACGAGATTGAGGAGCGACTGGACA
>JALGTS010000250.1 GCA_029821255.1 Candidatus Zipacnadia bacterium | reverse complement strand
CTAACCATGCCAGTGGGATAGCTGGTGTCGCAGCGATTCTGCGAAACTGGCCGGCCAGCGCTCCATAGCCGGCGAAAATCACCGCCGTCATCAAGGAGCGAGCTATCACCGCGGCGCTAGCCGGCAACCCGCGCAGCGCCAGCTTGTCACAGATCGCCCCACTGCCAAATCCGACCAATGCCAGGAACGCAAACAACACGGTAACTGAGTCCATTTAGATTTCCCCTTCGCAAAGTTGGCCACTAGCGAACTTGACCCCAAACCTCGGCGATCCCGTCTGCGCTATAACTGATGAACAATCTCCCGAACAGCCGGCCATAACTGCTGATAGAGCTCGAAATAGCGCTGGTAGCTTTCGTGCACCTGTGCTCTCGGCTCGTACACAGTCTGCTCGCTGACCAGTTGCTCGACGGCCCGCTCCACTGAATCATAGACTCCCGTGGCCACTCCGCCGAGGATCGCTCCGGCCTGACAGCCGCTCTCCACGACATTGATAGTCACCACCTCGCGACCGGTGATGTCGGCCTTCAGTTGCAGCCAGTAGGGACTCTTCGAGCCACCACCCGTAGCCCGCAAGCGGCTGACCTCCACACCGGCCTCCTCCAACGATTCCAGATTCAACCGCAGATCCAGGCAGGTCCCTTCGAGCAGCGCTTTGATAAAGGACCTGCGATCGGTACCCAAGGTCATGCCCACCATCGCCCCTCGAGCCCGCGCATCCATGTGCGGTGTGGCTGCCCCAGCGAAATACGGGGCGACCAGTACGCCGGTGGGACCAGCGGGCAGATTCTCCAGAATTACCTCGTAGGCATCACGATCTTGCTCTGCGGCCCGCTGGCGGTCGGCTTCTGCGAAATTATCCCGAAACCAGCGCAGCAGGCTGCCGCTGGAATAGTTGAAGGCCAGCGAGACGTACATATCTCCGGCTACATGCGGATAACAGCAGTAGTTGTGGTTGAACATAGCTTCCGTCAATACCGGCTGCTCAAAGGCAACGGTTACACATTCCACGGTGCCCATCCCGTCCACGGCCAGCCCCTCACTGATGATACCTGCACCCAGCGCGTTCATGGGCTGATCATGGCCGCCGGCCACCACCACACACTCGGTGCTCAGTCCCAGCAACTGCGCAGCCTCGGCAGGCAGTTGTCCGATGACCTCCCCCGGGCGGATAGGCTCAGCCAACAGCTCCGGGCTGATCTGGGCCGCCTCCAGCATCGGCTCAGACCACCTACGCTCGGTGACATCGAAGGCCATCGTTCGACCCGCCAGGCTCCAGTCCAGCCGTGCCGGCAAGCCCAGTTTCCAACATATTGCATCCGGCCATAGCAGATACTTATACGTCTCAGCATGTACCTGCGGCTCATTATCGCGCAGCCACATCAGCTTAGGCAGGGTAAAGCTGGGATGGACCGGCATCCCCGTGATCTCAAAGACATGCTTGTCGCCCAACTGCTCACCTAGCTGTCGCACCTGCTGCTCGGCGCGGCCGTCGCAGGACAGGATGCTGCCATAAAGAAACTCCCCACGTTCATCAACTGGAACGAATGCTTCCCCTTGGGAGGAGATGGCCAAAGCCTGCACCGGGTTGGCACTGCTTGCGCCAGCCTCAGCGACAACAGCAACAAACGCGTCCCAGACCTGCTGCGGATCAAGCTCGAAAAGCCCTGGCTTGGGATGAAGCTCGGGATACTCGCGATACGACTGCGCCAGTACCTGACCATCAGTATCAAATGCAACCGCCTTGGCGCCGGTGGTACCTACATCAACACCCATTAGACTCATCAGGATCACTCTCTATCTTTGCGAGTTGCTCACCGACAGGAGGTGTAACACACAACAGCCTGTTTCAGAACGACTTTATTATGAAACCCTGCTATTGTCAATACTCAACCACTGCTGGTGGCCAGTGAACTGGGTGCCCCAAGATTGACAGCCCCAAAGCAGTAGGCTATAATTCTCATAGATTCTGCACAAATCTGTGGTCAAGACTTGCCAGCATCTGGACTGTCAGAGGAGATTGATAGCTGGCTGACTCGCGAGCACAACGCGTGTTGGCTGTACCTCAGGAAAGGAGCCGCGTAGCATATGGATATCAATGCTATCCTGCGGACCTTGCCACACCGTTATCCCTTTCTACTCGTAGACCGGATCCTGGAGCTGGAGCCAGGGCAACGAACCGTGGGCATAAAGAATGTCACCGCAAATGAACCGCAATTCACCGGCCACTGGCCGGAGAACCCGGTGATGCCTGGAGTGTTGGTTGTAGAGGCGATGGCCCAGACAGCTGGCGTCGCTATGCTAACGGGTCATGAGACCCGGGGTAAACAGGCTTTCCTGGGGGGATTGGACAAGGTCCGTTTCCGCCGACCCGTCGTCCCCGGCGACCAGCTTATCATCGAAGCCGAGCTAATCCGCCAAAAAGGCGATATAGGCAAGATGCACATCACTGCAAAGGTAGGAGACGAGCTGGCCTGCAGCGGCGATTTCAGCTTCGTGCTAGTGGATGAGGACCAAGAATCCGACCAGGCTCTACCGGAAGCCGTAACCTAATGAGTATACAACATCCGACGGCCATAATTGATCCTCAAGCCGAATTGGGCAAGAACGTCACTGTTAAGCCCTACGCAATCATTGAAGGTAACACTCAAATCGGCGACGATTGCACTATCGGCGCCTATGTAGTGATTCGGACCGGGACGAGTCTGGGGACCGGAACCGAGGTTCACACCGGGGCCGTCCTCGGAGAACCCCCCC
>JALGTS010000249.1 GCA_029821255.1 Candidatus Zipacnadia bacterium | reverse complement strand
CAGCCACACCTCATCATAACGGCGAGGAGGCATAATAGATGCACCGCTTAGCTACTTTGTTAGTGGTTATGGCCGGCTCTATTGTTGTGGTAGGAGCTGGCGGACGGGCCACAGCCGCCGAATACGTGATACAGGCTGAAGACCTGATTTCTCCGCAACAGCAGGCCGATATGTATGTCGCCAACTACGGAGAGGCACTGGGGGGCAAGTCGGTATACCTGCGTAACCATCCGCTACAAGGGGAGATAGAAGTTCCTGCTGGTCAGTACTGGGTGTGGCTTAGGGCTCGCTCCGGTTATGCGGGAGACAAGACGATGGAGTGGGTCCCGAAAGTTGCGTTCACGCTAAAGATAGATGGCAAAGTAATCCCCTTGGAAGCGCAACTGGATACTATGGGTTACGTCTCCGATGGAGAGAACTTTATGTGGGGGCGTAGTAGCAAGCGGATAGCCCTATCCGGGCAACCACATCAGATCGTGATAACGGCGCAGTGGGAATGGGCGCACGTTGACGCAGTGGTGTTTACCGATGACCCGAACTATGTCGGGACTCGTGGCCCGATGTACGAAAATCTGCGAAAGTACCAGTCCACCTGGACTGCCTGGCCGGCCTGCCCATATGAAAACATTGACCCGCTTACCCAACCTCCCCAGCAACCGGCAGGAGCCTGCGAGGCCACGGTCGCCCGAGGGGGCACTGCGATCCTGGCAGTTGACATTCACAATCAGGCAAGCTCAGCAGCAGCAACACAGTTGATAGTCGCCGGCGGAAATATGACAGGACCCGATGGTCACAGCCTGGTGGGAGAAGTCTGCCGGGTCTGCTACTATCAAGTGCGCGGGGGGAGCTTTGGAGCCGATCCAATAGTTCAACTGAACCGCATGAGATTCATTTCGGTTGGTCCCGGTGAGAGCCTGCAACTGTGGGTGATCATTGATACGACCGGTGCACCCCCGGGTGAGTACACTGGGACATTAAGCCTCCGCTCGCAGATTTCCTACGACTCCCAACACATTGACATCCCCCTGCATGTGACGGTAGCCAATGTGGAATTACCCAGACGGGTTGATCTGGCCGTGTTTAACTGGTGGGGTTATAGTAGTGGTTCCGACGAGGAATGGCAAATGCAAATTGAGGGGGGGACAAATGTGTTTAAGGCGATTGTCTCCCACGAGGTCGGTTTTGCTTTTGACAGCAACGGAAATCTGGTTGGCGAGCTGGACTTTGCTAAGCTTGACAAAGTGATCAAATGGATAAAGCAGGTCGACGGCCAGTTGTTGGTGGAGTGGTATTTGCACGCTCACAACTCCAACTTTCGCCAATTGGTCTCTAATGTACAATCCGGTGGGGCAGCTCTGACGCCGTTCTCGCCAGCCTGGGAAAGGGCATTCCGCACTCTGGCAGCCCAGATCAGAGATCACCTAATCGCCCAGGGGCTGGATTATGACGACTTTGCTTACTATACATTTGACGAGTATCTGGGAGATGAGTTTATCAAGGTAGGCAAGATTCTCCGTGAACTCGACCCCAATATTCGCATCTTTAGCGATTTAACCGCCTCGCTGGACGAATATAGGGCGGCTGCACCATACGTGGACATCTGGTGTCCCCATTTTAGCAGTTTGCAGAACCAGGCTGAAGATGGACGGCTCCAATTTATGCGTCAGACCGGCAAGCCAATCTGGGCATATGACGAGGGGTACACCCAGCGGGCGCGGAATCCTTACACGTCTTACCGGCTCAAGTTCTGGTGGGCGTGGAAGTACCGACTGCAGGGCTGTACTTATTGGAAGTGGAAGGGTGATGAAGTCGGTGCTGTCTATTATCCACGGTCAGGTTCTCCCGATAAACCCGTAAGCAGTCGGCGATGGGAAGCCTGGCAGAAGGGACTGGAAGACTACAAACTGCTTACCGCTCTACAGGATCGAGGCCTCTCTCAGCAGCGTCTGGATCAGGCTGTAGAGACAGTGCTGGCCGAGCCGGACAACGTTGAGTTGGCTGATCAGATCCTGCACCAGCTACTGTCTGAAGCCGGCCTGATGGGATGAGCACCTCAGCTCATCCCATCAGCCACCACAGAAAAATCAAATGAGCAATATAAAGAACCAAATGACAATCCTGGTCGGTCGCATAAACTCCTTGACAAACTCGTCTGCCACATAGTCCGCTCCCCAGGCACCAACCAGCCGCTATCTGGCGTCAGGTCTAACATAGATGCGCAGGATGATAGCACGGATTTGGCGAAGCTGCTATGGCCTTGCCGGAGAATGAACTACTGGTTACCATCCAGATGAAAAAGTCGGGTTTGCCGAGGTTTGTCGTGCGCTATATTCAATGTGACCCCACAACTGCGTTTGTACTGACGGTAATGCTCGCTGTGTTGTCCTTTGCTGATCCCACTTCGGCCTGGGCTCAGGACAAATGCTATGTGTGGACGGTCAACTCTCAAGATATGGTCCCACTGCAGACCAATCTGCCTCAGGCTCGTCAGCGTGCCCGCCAGCAGGGCCCAGTCCACTTCAGCGTCTTCCGCGGCGAGATCGAGCCATTCCAGATCGTGGTAGCCAGCGAGTCTTCCGTCGGCCTCCACGGTGTTCATCTCCGGTTTGCTCCCCTAACTCACCGCTACCATCCGAATATCTCACTTGGCCCAGAGCTTTTTGAATGGTTTCGTGTCGGATATATTAATTGGGAATATCCCGATGTTCTGATGCCAGTGGAGAAGTTTGATACCTTTGCCAGTCAGTTCTACAACTATCC
>JALGTS010000248.1 GCA_029821255.1 Candidatus Zipacnadia bacterium | reverse complement strand
ACTGCTCATAACAACTATTTGAGTAAGGGGATAACCTTGATCCGTTGGCGGCCGTGATTTCTTTCGTGGAGCAATTCAATTGCACACCTGCAGCCAGCAGTACTATACGCACCGGCTGCAAAGCACCGAAGTGCAGCAAGGAGTTTGTACCGATATGGACAATTAGAGGTATAGGGGAGGCAGGAAAATGAGTTCATCGGGACTTGTGCAGACAGCACTGCTTTCCGTAGCAATCTTAATGTCGGGCGTAGTCATGCCAGCAGAAGGTAAGGCTATGGCTCAATCTGATGATCTGTGGCATCGCGTAAAGCGTATAGCCGCCTATGGCACTTCAACACCGCAAAGGTATCGCTATTTGGGGTGGGGCCAACCGGCTGGTGATACAGTCTATCAGGGGCGTTGGCCAGCGCTGACGCAAACCCAGCGCGGTATGCTGGTGTGTCTGTTTACGCGTCGGAGTAAGCAGCAAGGCGCGGATAGCGGTGACATTGTGGCCATCTATTCCCGCGATCGCGGCGAGACCTGGACCGAGCCGGTGGTCGTCTACGAACACACAGAGTGCGAGCCCCGCACTATGGGGACGCTGACCACCCTTGCCTCCGGCAAACTGATAGCGGCTATAGTTGAGATGAACTCCGAAGAGAGGCCGCAATTGGTTCGTCTGTTGACCTCCGAGGATGGTGGCCAAAGCTGGCAGGCTTCGGCGCCCCTGGACTTCGCTGAGGCGGAGTTGCAATGGATCTGCCCATACGGACGGCTCATCGAGCAGGCTGACGGCACTTTGCTCATGCCCGTTTTTGGAGAAAGTTCCAAGGAGGGCCAGGAGGATGTGGGATGCACCGGACTGTTGCGCTCCACCGATGGTGGCCAGAGTTGGGGTGATTTTTCCCTAATCGCTGGTGACCCTCAAAGAAGCTTTAGTGAGCCAGCAGTATTGGCTACGGGCGACGACTCGCTGGTAGCGTTGATAAGCAGTAGCGGAAAATTATATCGCTGTGAAAGCCAGGACGGTGGGTACTCCTGGAGCACTCCCCGGCAGAAACTCATAGGCAGAGAGCCACAGTTGGTGCCCATTGGTGAGGAGGCGCTGGCCTGCGTGGCCTGTGAAGGTAGCACTTGGGGCTTCATCCGGGTCTCGTTCAGCTACGACGAGGGTAAGAGCTGGCGCTGCGATCGTAGGGCCATGGAACATCCCCGGCACGGTGGGTATTTCGGCCATCCTACTGGTCTGGCCTTGGACGCTGGAAAGTTAATAGTGGTCTTCGCCGAGGAGGAGCGCATCGAGTCAGTCTTCTTTATGCGGAACCAGCAGGCTGCTGGGATTCCTGGCGATAAAAGAGTTATTCCTCCGGACGAGCGCGATCGCTGGGAGTACGTAGGAACCAAGCAGTTGGATTTGCCCAGCTGTTTTTGCCGTCCTGGTCTGAACGAACTGCTCGGCATGGACACCGATAAGCTAACGCGATCCTCCGACGGAGGCACTACCTGGGAGCAGCAACCGCTGAATCTCCCTGCGGACTTTCGCGGTTCTCCCTCCTTGCTAATTCAACTGTCCTCGGGCCGACTAGTCTGCGCAGCCACCTGGTGGACAGTCACTGAAGAGGGGATGCAGGGAGAGAAGGTCATTGGCCAGAGTGGCGGCTATCCTTTGGTTGACCCTGACCGGGGAGCAGTCCTAAAAGACCGGGTATTTGTGATCTACTCTGATGACGAAGGCCGCACTTGGCAGGGCACCGGCCAACCCATTGATATATCCCCTCTGGACTGGGCCGTGCCCTATGGGCGATTCATCGAATCAGCCGACGGAACCTTAAGTATGACTGTATATGGCTGTCTTAATGAACAGGACACCCGCCAGCGGCTGGACTGCTGCGGAATATTCCGCTCTACCGATGGCGGGGAGAACTGGGGTGATTTCTCTCTGGTAGCATATGATAAGCAGCGGCGCTGGACCGCCTACAACGAGATGGACATCGCCGTAGTCAGCGACCAGCTGTGGGTGGCATTTATCCGCACGGAGTATCGTGGGGTGCCCAACGAAAGTGCGTGGATGTCCCGCGCTATTAGCATGGATGGGGGCCGCACGTGGAGTCAACCTGAGCTGTGTTTCGACAGAGGAGTGCCCACCGTTGAAGTATTGCCAGACGGCGGGATTGTTGTAGGTGCTTCTGGAGCTTTACACTTCACCTATAACCTGGGTCGGACCTGGACACGGGTGGCCCCGGCAGGAGGTTATGCAGTTCCCTTCCTGTTGAACAGTAATACTTTGCTCGTCGGTAATTGGCAGCAGCTATGGGGAATGGTAGGGACAAAGGGAGGGATCACATTTGATGTCTGGCGGCGGGTTTCCGCCGGTGAGAGCGCCTCTGAGTAGCTATCACTCACAGGCGTAGAACCACTGGGCTTATGCAATATGAATAGCTTTTGCAACAGTCTCTGCATTACCGGCGACGCCTGTGATATCCGGCAGTGCCAGCGGATAATAACGAAAGGAAGGATATAGAGATGGCTCATTTATTGCCAAGCTTTACCTATTGTGTAGTGGTGACGCTGTGTGTGGCCGTCGCGTTGTTAATGGTGCCTGCTGCCTTGTCTCAGGCGGAAGGTGGTTTAGGCTGGAAGCCGCATCTGATCCGCCAGGGCGACGGCCGGGGCGGGTGGGTACTCAAGGAGGCGGAGTGTCAGATCCTGCGTTACCGCGAACGGGGGTGGACAGCAGGCTTTGGCGTAGCCCAGATGGACAATGGGGAAATCGTGCTTTTGGG
>JALGTS010000247.1 GCA_029821255.1 Candidatus Zipacnadia bacterium | reverse complement strand
GGTTATCTCCTCCACCTCGTCTAGGCCGTAGGCGTCATTGGTTGCCTTAATATTATGAGCAGCGTACTCTCTTTCTACTTCCAACTGATTGGGTCTGACCACCAGATATTGGATGGCTGCGGGGTAGACCGTGCCGGCCAGCAGGGAAGTAACCGCTAACCCTGCCAAGGCCCAGCCGGCCAGCTTGAAGCCGCGCTGGCGGATGCTGACCAGCATTATGATGCCCGTTATCAGAGCCACGCCCATCATTGCGAACAGCACTGGGAACCGGGCGTGGCCATCGGCATAGGAAAGCCCTGAGAAGAACTCACCTCGCTCTGAATACATTAAATTGAACTGCATCAGGCGGTAGTCGTAAATCTTGAGAAACAGGGCCAGCGCCAGCAACGAGAAGAGATGCTGGCGAGCGCGGGGCATAATGTGGACGGTATTGCCCACAAGGCGGATAGCCTCTTGGTACAGGTGTACCAGTGTACTGAGCACAAAGGCAATAATCACTCCGTACAGTAGCGAGCGCCACACATACTGGATAAAGCTCAGCTTGAACACATAGAAGCCAATTTCATGGTGTAAGATGGGGTCAGTGGCCCCGAAATTTACGGCATTGGCAAACAGCAAGTAATCCCGCCACTTACCGCTGGCCACTAACGCTGCCATTAGGCCGGCTACGATGGCAATAATGAGCAGACCGCGGTCGGCATACTGCTCAATCTGCTCACGCTCCTCATCAGGCAGCAGGCGCCGGCCTACGAAGGTAACATCTGCAGGTAGCGGCTTGCGAGCATACCGCATGTTAAGGTAGAGCCAGATGAAAAAGAAGACGCCGACTACCGTAGCCAGCACGGCTTTGGTGCTGAGAATCTTTACAAATACCGCAGCTTGCTGTACCGACCGCATCCATTGGTAGTCGGTATATACCCGGCACAGCCATACAACCAGAATGAGGCCAATTAGGGCAGCCAAGAAGTATTTGAACCAATTGGATGATTGCTGTTGATTCACTATTCGTCCTCCGTATCTTCTTCATCGTGAAGAATATCGCGGCCTGGAAGGTCATCCGGGATATCAATGTCACTCATCAGGTCTTTGAACTTCTCGATCTCTTCTGCATCTTCGCGCATTTGCGCAGTGGACTCGGCGGCCTCTTCCAGCACTTCCTCATTTACAAAGATCGGGGCCCCGGCACGCAGCGCTAGCGCAATCGCGTCGCTTGGGCGTGCGTCGATATCCGTTGCTGTCGTTGAGTTTATCAAAGATATCTCTGCGAAATAGGTGTTGTTTTCCAGCCGGGTTATAGTCACTCGTTCAACTACATAGCCAGTTTCAGCGATTACCGATGAGAGCAGATCGTGGGTTAGGGGCCGCTCAAATGGTTCGTCTTTGAGTACTCGGGCTATAGCATGAGCCTCAAACGGGCCTATCCAGATGTGCAAGAGTCGCTCGGCTTTCTCGTCGGCCAGGACTACCAGTGCCCGGCCCTGCAGATCAATAAGCAGTCGATAAACGAACATTTCTACTGCCATAATCAACGCCTACCTTCGCCAAAGTTTTCGCCTGGACTATACTTACTTCGCCTTCGCCGCCTACTATTCCTGCACATTTGCTCAATTGAGTCAGCGGCGCGCAACCTCTTTATAATCCAGTCCGGCTGCCTCTACCGCTGCCTGCCAGCTTCCGAAGGTATCCGCCCGCCGGGCGGCTATTAGCAGATAGGGATGATGTTGTTTAACAGCGGTGTAGGAAAGCTCTTTGCCCTGCTGGTGCAGCTGGCTGATTGTGGCTATAATGCGCGGGCGCGTCCACTTGCGTTGGCGCGGCGCAACCTCTTTATAATCCAGTCCGGCTGCCTCCACTGCTGCACGCCAGCTACCCAAGCTGGGGTCACGATACGCTGCCGCTAGCATTCCTCCATAGCCTATCTGCCGCAGATTGCGAGTCTGCAGCGATTCGCCGGCGGTGTGCAGATCGTGTATCTCCTGAATTATAGCCTGCCGTGTCCATCTGTGCTGTGGCACTTATCTACTCTCGCCTCTTCACCGAGTCTGACAATTAAAAACCTGCCTACGGAACGAGGCAGGCCACTTCTCCCTCCCTCCAGGTTCTTCTTTTCAAGCGAAGTATAGCATACAAGCGGTAGACTGTCAACGAACTTGTCCTTCGTGCGAATATGCTGTATGATGAGACTACTGGCGGCCAAATTGGGTACATCGGGAGTGATCGCGTATGCGGCATTGGCGAGCGATACTATTTGTGGGCATCGTTGTGTTAGTGGGTGCATTGCTGGTGACGCCGACCAACGCCGGCGATATGCAGGGCACGACCGTTGACGAACTGGCCCAGTCGCAGCTCCCTGCCCCCTCTGAGGTAACAGTCGCATTGTTGCCCTTCTGGGATTACAAGAATATCACCCGTCACACCGAAGTCTGCCGTCATCATCTGCATCGTTACTTCACCCGCCATGGTTTCACGGTGGTGCCGCCGGCACTGGTCAGTGCTGTGGTCAGCCAGGACACCAAGCTGGAGCCGGGGGTGCCGATGAGAAGAGATGACGCGATGCGCATTGCCACGAAGGTGGGGGCCGACTGGGCTATTTACGGCAATGTCCTGCAACTGGAGACCTATGAGAAAAAGAGTGCCTTTTCCAAACGCAAGACAGCCCAAGTCAGCATCAAGCTGACGATCGTGGCTGCTGACAGCGGGGAAGTGCTCTTCTGGCGGCAACGCTTTGATACCTCGGGCGGGCACGGCGGCTTTACCAAGCGGGCAACGTCTATGGAGCGCACTGCCGCCGACG
>JALGTS010000246.1 GCA_029821255.1 Candidatus Zipacnadia bacterium | reverse complement strand
TGCTGCATCTGCCAGAGCGGCGTGCGCAGTGCCACCGCCGCCAACATACTGGTCGTTATGGGATTTACACAGGTCTACAATCTGCTGGGGGGCATGAACGAGTGGCCAGGTCCCACTGAGCCGTAGCCAACGGCGACAGGCGGGACGCCTGTCCCCTACCCCGCGTGCCACCGAACTTTCTCCAGCGTTGCGGTGTTATAATAGTCAGAGGATGAGGTGTAGCCAACTCAGTCGCCAGTGAACGGCGTAAGGGAGTGAGTGCAATGCGTCAGGAGTTTCCCCATACCTTAGTGCGACAGGCCTATGACCGGTGTGAACACCGCTGTGAGTGCACCAACCCCAACTGTGATCACGACGCCGATAAGTATGGCCGTTGTACGCAGATGTTGCGCTGGGGTGCCTGGGAAGAAGAGAATGATTCGCCCGACTCGTGGGAGCCGCACCTCATAGACCCCGACCGGCCGCCTTACATCAGCAATATATGCCTGCTGTGCACCAACTGCAGTCAGCATGCCGCTACCCAACCAGGATAGCTTACCCTGTGACGCATTGCTGCCCCTGCTAAGCTCAAGCCACCGGCTTGCGAGCTGAAGCAGTATCGTGGGAGGAAGGTCGCCTCTGCCCGTATTGTAGTAGTCTTTGTCCCCTCTCTGTTCTCTTGTCTGTTGCTCCTTCGTAGTATGTTTAATTTACCCTATCTTTAGGGTATACATAGACCACCTTGAATTTTGAGGGGGTGATATAAGATGCAACATGAATTTCCACATGCGGTAATTCGCGAGGCCTATAACCTAAGCCAGCACCGTTGCCAGTGTACCGACCCAAACTGCCCGCATAAGAGCGACGACGAAGGCCGCTGTTATCAGATTTTGCGCTGGCCAGCGCACGGTGACAATACTCCCGACGGCTGGCATGCCGTACACATTGACCCAGCCGGACCGGGGACAATCAGCAACTGCCAGGTGCTTTGCAGCCGTTGCTATCAGTATGCCCTGGCGACCGGCAGGTTGACCAAACCTGCTGTCGAGCGCCGTAGGCCTGTCCTGGTGCCAGCTACCGCCGGTGCCTAACTACCACTCCCCTGCGACCTCACAACCTCCTCCCCCACGCCAGCGGAAACTGGCCACCCGCCAGGATGTTCAACTGTAAGCTTCTCGCACACAAACGGCCGGCACCAAGAGGAATTGGTATGTCAAGCAAAGAATGTCACCGGTAAGTGGGCAAGGACGAGACATCAGGAGACGGCCGGATATGCACCTGGCTAAGTATCCTACCCTACCACCGGTCTTACCCCGGGGAATATAGGCCGTAATGAAGTCGGCAGTTAAACACAACCGGCGAGGATTTGTCAATGACAGTCAATATGAGGTACGGACGGCAAGGCCTTGATATAGAACTGCCTGACGATGCCAACGTTCAAGTCCTGCACCTCAATCCCACCCCCCAACTAAGCGAGCCAGCTCAGCAACTTGACAGAAGCCTGTACAACCCAATAGGCACTCCGCCCCTGGCCGAACTGGCTGCTGGGCGTAGCAATGCCTGCATCGTGATATCCGATATCACTCGGCCGATCCCTACCGAACTGTTAGTCAGCCCCCTCCTGGAGATACTGGAAAGCGCCGGGTTAAGGCGCGATGACATTCTCATTCTGGTCGCGACCGGCCTGCACCGAGAGGCCACTCAGGCAGAAGTGGTAGAGATGCTGGGGCCGCACATCGCGGCCAATTATCACATTGAGAGCCACCAGGCCCGCGACCGAGCCTCGCACGTAGCCCTGGGCTCAACACCGGGGGGAATACCTGCATTGATTGACCGCCGCTATGCTGAGGCGGACCTACATATTTTGGTCTCTTTAGTCGAACCTCACCTGTTTGCCGGCTACTCGGGCGGTCGCAAGACTATTTGCCCGGGCCTGGCAGCCACCGAAACCATTTTGGGTTTCCATAGCCCTCGGCTTATTGAAGATGCCGCCGCCATCACCGGAAATATTGGCACTAATCCGGCAGATGCCGAGGCTTGGCATGTGGCACGACTGGCTGGAGGTGCTGACTTTACAGTTAACTGCACCCTCAACGAGCAACGCCAGATTACGGGCATATTCTGTGGGCATCTAACTGAGGCCGCACTCGCTGCAATGGCGCTGGCCGAACGACAATCTAAGATCATTCTCAATGAACCAGTAGATATCACCATCACCTCCAACGCTGGCTATCCGCTGGACCTGACCTTCTACCAAGCTATTAAGGCTGCTACCGCTGCTGCGCAGATTACGCGGCCTGGCGGTAGCATTATTATCTGCCAGGAGAATGCCGAGGGTATTGGTAACGAAGAATATACGGAGCTGATGCTGAGCGTGGACGATCCCCACCAGTATATCCAGCACGCGCTGGCCACCGGCGAGAACCATATTGATCAGTGGGCGCTGCATCAACTTGAGAAGGTACTACGGCAACATAGAATCTACAACTACTCAACTGGCATTCCACCTGAGCAGCAACGAGAGCTTTTCGTAGAGCCCGTAGACAGCGTGGAGGTCGGCCTGGAACAAGCATTGAGCAAGCACGGTCCAGACGCCACCATAGCAGTCATTCCCGAGGGGCCCTACGTAATGCCCTGCTTAGCTTCGGACCGTGTGGGCAGGATGAGTGTGCCCCAGATGAAGGAGGAATATCATGAACTTTACTAGTGGTAGGACCAAGTCATTGCTCATCGCAGCAGCGGTCCTGGTAGCAGTGCTGTCGGGAGAAGTGCAGGCCGGGCAGATTCGCGGCACGGTGTTCGTTGACGACAGCCTCAATAATT
>JALGTS010000245.1 GCA_029821255.1 Candidatus Zipacnadia bacterium | reverse complement strand
GGCACGGTCACTACGGCATTTTTCCGGTCATGGGCTCCAGCATCGATCTGAATGACATTGTTGTCGTCACAGCTTACGGACATTGTTGGTTCACTCCTTTGGTATTGAATAGCACAGGCATCTTGCTGGTCGTCGGTAGGGCGGGCGTCTCGCCTGTCCCTTAGCTCAAATCAACTAACGTTTGTTGAATAGCGGCAAGTTCCTTGTCGCCCAGGCCCCGTAGTTTCGCCGCGGCCCGATCAATCTCCTCTTCAACTTCAGAAAGTTTTGCTTCATTGTCCTCGGCGGCCAGTTGATGGGCCTGCTCACTGAGCTGGGCCAACCGCTGATAGGTTGCTATACTTCCCCACGTCTTTGGGCGTCGGCCCACAGCGGGGATATTTCGCGAAGCCGCTCCACGATTCCTGGTAGCACCTCCAGGACCTGCTCAATCTCCTGCTCAATATTGTTCCGTCCCAGACTTAGTCGCAGCGAACCGTGAGCAATCTCGTGGGGATAGCCCATCGCCAACAGTACGTGCGAGGGCTCCAGCGAACCGGAGGTACAAGCCGAGCCGCTGGAGGCACAGATATCCTTGTCATCCAAAGCTAACAGGATGCCCTCTCCTTCTATGTAGCGAATGCAGAAGCTGGCGATGTGGGGGAGACGCTGAGTGCGATGGCCGGTGACAATCACGTGCGGAATGCGCCTTGGTATCTCCTCCAGGAGTCTATCGCGCAGGGCAGTGATACGCGCGATGTCCTCTTCGCCACGCTGCTGGAGAAGCTCAATAGCCTTACCGAAGCCGGCGATACCGGCGACATTCTCGGTGCCGGCCCGCTTGCCCTGTTCCTGGCCGCCGCCGTCCAGCAGATTGCGGATCTTCACACCCCGGCGCAAGTACATTGCGCCGACGCCCTTCGGGCCGTGGATTTTGTGTGCCGAGAATGCTGCCATGTCCACCGGCATCTGGGCCAGATCCAGCGGCAGCTTGCCCAGCGTCTGGACCATATCACTATGGAATAGTACGCCGTGCTCCCGACAGACTTCCCCAATTTGTTCCAGAGGTTGGAGGGTACCCACCTCGTTATTACCGTGCATTATGCTGACCAGGATGGTATCCTCACGGAGGGCCTCGGCAACCTGCTGGGGGTCAATCAGGCCGGTGCTGTCGGGCGGCAGATAGGTAATTTCAAAGCCGTCTTGCTCCAGGGCTTGGCAGGTGTGCAGCACGGCATGATGTTCTATCTGCGAGGTGATGATATGCTGGCCCCTGTCCCGCCGCGCCCAGGCGGTGCCCTTAATAGCCCAGTTGTCGGCCTCGCTGCCGCAGCCGGTAAAGTAGATTTCCCGGGGGTTAGCTCCCACGTACTCAGCCAGTCGTTGGCGCGCCTCGTCTATCGCCGTCGCAGCGGTATGGGCCAGCTTGTACCAACTGGAGGGATTGCCATACTGATCCTGCAGAAATGGTTGCATCGCCGCAAAGACTTCCGGTGCAACCTGGGTCGTCGCAGCATGATCCAGGTATATCATAAATATTCAAACCTTCTTGGCTAATAGCAATTGTATCACTACTGGATTAGAGATTATAACTCTAATTGGCCTCAAATACCAGCGTTGAACCAAGCGGTCGTATTTTATCGCGGCGATTTGCTGGTAGACGGTGGAATTGTCGCCGAGTAGGCGAGTCCACCTTTTGCAATCACTTAGTCATCACCCCCGCGATGGAACCAAATTACCTTGCCGGGGTATAGTAATAGTGAAAACCGGCTCAACCTGGGTGGAAAAGTGATCAAGAGCTGTCAGGGAGGTGATATACCAAGCGGTTACCACCAAATCGGGCGTTACAAGTACAGCAGTTTGCACCAGAAGGTAGACAAGACCAAGTGAATCAATAGCGGGCCAGTTAGGTAGTCAGCGCATTTGCTGACAGGCAGTGTGCAAAGTGATCGCCCTGGCTCTGTCCCGGTCTGTTAGAGCATCTAAGATCACAGAGGGTGGCAGAGCACACATGTTGAACGATGCTCAGCCTTTCATCTGTAACTACTCTGCAGCGACAGATATCGCAGACGCTTCTCTGCCCAGGGGTCAAATTCAAGGCAAAGGTGGCACAAGCGATATGGGTTGGCAACGAGACCTATGCACCTGGGGAGTGCAGGAGCAGACCCTGGGGAAGCTAAGAAGACTCGCCGGCGAGCGCCCCGAGATAGTAATGGCTTACCATGAGCTGCTCAACCCCGAGACCTTCCGCTACTGCTGTAAGCAGGTTCAGGCCTGTATTAATGTCAGGGACCACGAACAGATGGAGGATTATTTAGTTGGGGTGCTGGCTCACATTCTGCATCGACTGGTCACCAGCCCCGAGGAATTTACCTTCGAAGACCGAGCGGCGGTTCGGCGATATTTACAGGGAGCGATTCGCAACGTCTGCCGCAAGCTGATTGCCAGTAGCCGTTTGCCGGTCGCAGATTCCAATGTCCTATTCGGGATGTCGGCGGTAGAGGTCACTGAGCAGCAGGAATACTTGCAGATAGAACTACAGCAGATTTTGTCTCTTCTGCCGTCGCCATATGCCGCGACCCTGGAATTGTACATTCGCGGCTATCGCATAGCAGAGATATCTGCGCGTCTGAAGATCAGGGAGGGTACGGTCAAGTCACGGCTGTACCGGGCGCGGCGGATACTCGCAGAGCTACAATTAGGGTGGTGAGAGGAGCACTATGAAGAGCTGTCAGCCCCACTGCCGGGAGAGTGACGAAGAAACTATCGTTAGACGAAGGGAGGCGATTGTTGACCGGGCGCTGCTGTATGCCTATTTGTTGGCTATCGTTGATGAACGAAGTGAGCAGAG
>JALGTS010000244.1 GCA_029821255.1 Candidatus Zipacnadia bacterium | reverse complement strand
CAATGACCTTAGCCAAGGCGCCGTCATTGGAGTCAACCTCCACCTGCATCGCAAGTACCGATAGCTCCTCTTCGCGTTGGTGAACGTTAGCCAGTGCCCTCTCCAGCAGATCAAAGAACTGCTCTTCCGACCATTCCTGGCGACTGGTGATGAGCTGCGCAGTTTCCAGGCTACCGGACTGGCGCTGAATAGCGGCCAGATTGAGCCCGACCAACTCCACCAAGGAAGTTAGTTTTTTGTAATCAGTCATACGATCCGAGCTTAGCGCCCCGACCCGGACCAATGCCTGTGGCTGAGCCGCCGAGAAGATGATAAAGTCCCGATAGTGGAAGAGTGGCTCAGTAATCGGTGTAGCATCGGCCTCAACTGCGGTGGCGAGGGGCTGGGGCCGAAAAGTCATCACCGGCAATTGAGTATCATCACTGCGGATCAGCGCCACCTGGCGGTTCAGCTCGGCAGCGTGCTGCTCGAGCAATTCGGCGGCCAGCGGCCGACGCATGTGGAACCAGATGGTAGCTGAGGGATAGTCTATGGAGGCTGCCGCCCAGAAATCGCCCCCGTTAGGCAGGCCGGCAGCATAGGCGGCAGCAAGCAGACTCGGAGGATCTGCCGCGGTGGAAATGTTGTTTCGCAACTCCTCTACTCGGTCAGGTTGTTGGCTGGTAATATAGTACTTCAACGCTGGCTGGGCCATAATATAGCAACATTCCTTAAGTACGGGCTGCTCCCGCCCCGTACATTCACTTTATCGGGATAGTCATCCCCTTCATTAGGGACAGCACCCAGGATTTGAGAGACAGTTACCGTACTGTTGCAACTTATTGCCACTACACCGACTGGCGAAAGGGACAGCCTTGGCAAGTCCACAGGAAGGACTTCTCACCGCTATAACGAATAAAGTTATATCAGCCCGCACGAGGCCTGGAGACTGGGAGCCGGCGATGGCGGAAGTGCGTTGCATACAATGCGGTAAGCGGATAGGCAAAAACGGGTCCGAATGTCCCCATTGTGGGCATCCAATTCCGCAGGACCAGCGCAAGCTGTTGCAGAAGACAACTCAGCCGCCGGAACGTCATCGCATTTACATCTACGGGAGACCTAAAAAGCATATGAGCCTGGAGGTCCAAGTCCTGCTTATTATCATCCTGGCGCTTATCATTATTTTGGGAGTTTGTCGGATAACTCACGGCGGCCGCATTATGTCTGAGTCCTGTGTACGGGCCGCGCAGATCACTGTTTCCGGAAGGAGCGTAGATTATGCCAACTTACGAATACCGACTGCTGCAACTGCCCGCAAGCAGCTCTATATCGCAAGCCAACGGTCAGATTCGTCGCTTGACGAGTGAGGGATGGGAACCGCTCTTTATGTCCGGTGATGCGCAGGTGAATATACTATTCCGCCGCGAGGCTGATGACATCACCGACGCGGCGATGGCTGAAGCTGCAGCAACTGCTGAAGCTCCGGTTTAGCCGTCAGCCTTCGGGCAATAACAGCTAATGAGTAACTGCCAGTCGTAGGCGCATCCTACCTCCTTAGACACCGCTTGCCTACTCGGCGAGGCAGAGGGTCACAGATTCAGAACCGGAGGTATACTTCAGAAGCAGACGCTATGGATGAGCTGCATTTGCGACAACTGCTGGATCAAGTTGCCTCGGGGGAAGTCGATGTGCAGACTGCCATTGACAAGCTGCGGGGTATGCCCTTTGAAGACCTGGGCTTTGCCAAGGTTGATCACCATCGCGCTTTGCGCATCGGCTTTCCCGAAGTAATATTCTGCCCGGGTAAGACCCCCGAGCAGGTCAGCCGCATAGCGGCGGCGATGCGCCAGCATGAACAGATAGTGTTAGCAACTAACGCCAGTGCCGAGGTATACCAGGCTATTCGCACAGTATTACCGGAGGCGATCTACCACGAAGAGGCCCGAATCGTACAAGTTGGTCAGCCCGAACCTACCTCCCCCCAATGGGGTGCGGTGCTTGTGATCAGCGCGGGAACCTCGGATATACCCGTTGCCGAAGAGGCCCGCGTCACCGTCGCCGCCACCGGCTGCCAGGTTCATTCGCTGTACGACGTCGGGGTAGCCGGCCTACACCGGCTTCTGGAGCATCGCGAGATGCTGGAACAGGCTGCAGTGATAATCGTAGTCGCCGGAATGGAAGGGGCTTTGCCCAGCGTGGTTGGCGGGCTGGTCAGCACACCAGTAATCGCCGTCCCCACCAGTGTAGGTTACGGAGCCAGTTTCGGCGGGATTGCACCGCTGCTGACTATGCTTAACAGTTGCGCCAGCGGGGTGGTAGTCGTCAATATAGACAACGGATTTGGAGCGGGATATTTCGCGGCCCTGCTCGCCAAGCACTGGAGGGCAGGAGAATAGCAGCCACGTGAACAATCCAACCCCCAGCTACGTCCAACTATTAAGATTTTGAATCTAAGGCTGTGATCTATCAATCTTATGCATACCCTCAGGAGGATTTGGCAAATGACCGAGAAAACCATGCTCAGTCACCGACATTCCCATATCATTATCATCTTGCTAAGCGTATTGGTGGGAATGGCGGTTGCCGCAATGGTCATTTATAGCCCCGTTACGCACAAGCAAATTACCCCACCCGCAACCGCCCAGACTTTAGGTAATTTGCAAGACGCTTTCGTAGAGGTAGCGGCGAAAGTACGACCAGCAGTGGTAAACATAACCGCAGAACATGTAGAGAAGCGCACTGTGCCAGGGATACCGCCGGAACTGCGTGACTTCTTTAAGCAGTTCCCCTGGCCCTTCGGTCTACCTGAGCAAGAGCCTGGCGAGAAGCCGAAGGAAATTCCCTTCAAAACCGAGTCGCTG
>JALGTS010000243.1 GCA_029821255.1 Candidatus Zipacnadia bacterium | reverse complement strand
CAGCTACTACCCTTGCTCGCTAGCTCTGCTGCCGAGCCGTGTTCGCTACAATAGAGAAAGGACCGCATTGCTATGCCCCAGATCCAAAGAGCACTAATCAGTGTCTCCGACAAATCCGGAGTTGTCAAGTTTGCCCGACAGCTCACCGAAATGGGTGTGAGTATTCTCTCCACTGGTGGGACTATGCGCGCTCTGCAGGACGGGGGCGTGCCAGTGACAGCGGTGGAAGACTATACCGGCTTTCCCGAGATGATGGAAGGGCGCGTCAAGACGCTGCATCCCAAGATTCACGGCGCACTACTGGCCAATCGGGATATACCGCAGCACCTGGAAGAGGCCAAAGCGCACGGTATTGAGCTAATTGACCTGGTGGTGGTCAATCTATATCCATTCCGGGAGACGATTGCGAAGCCTGATGTAACGCTGGCGGAGGCGGTTGAGAATATTGACATCGGGGGGCCAACGATGCTGCGTTCGGCAGCCAAGAACTTCGCCAGTGTGGCGGTGGTATGTAACCCTGACCGCTATGATGAGATAATTGCCGAGATGCGGGCCAACGGCGGTGCCCTTTCACTTCGGACGCGCCGGCAACTGGCCCTGGAGGCCTTCGCGCACACCGGCCAGTATGATGCAGCTATTGCCCAGTATCTGTCCCGGCAATTTGCAGGTTTGGCGCGCGCTGAGAAGATTCACGGTGAGCGCGACCTATCGTTCAACAACTACCTGGACCTGACCGCTGCGCTGATGGGGTTCAATCGGGTCATTGATGTTGAAACTGCACAAATGATCGGCAACAAGGAGTTCCTTTTTGAGGTCATTGCGCCCCGGTATCGCGAAGAGTCCGGGGACGAGGAGTCAACGATCATCAGTGCCTTCGTAGAAGCCCTGGTCGCGCCCGGCTATGAGCCGGAGGCGCTGGAGATTCTTCGCCAGCACAAGAACCTGCGCATTATGCAAGTGGATCAGTTCGCAGCTGCTGACAGCCCCAACTTTGACCTGAGAAAGATCCCTGGAGGCTTGTTAGTGCAGGACGAGGACCGCGACTTTGTCGACATTAACGACCTGCAAGTGGTCACTGAGAAGCAGCCTACCGCTGAGCAGCTTGAGTCGCTACTGTTTGCCGATCGTGTGGCTAAGCATGTGAAGAGCAATGCCATTGTTCTGGTCCAAGGCAAGCGGCTGGTCGGGTGCGGCGCGGGGCAGATGAGCCGGATTGACTCGTGCCTGATCGCCGCGCGCAAGGCGGGCCAGCGGGCGCAGGGCTCGGTGTTGGCTTCTGACGCGATGTTTCCGGCGAGAGATGGACTGGATGCGGCGGCGGCCACTGGAGCCACAGCCATTATTCAGCCGGGCGGCTCGCGGGCCGACGAGGAGGTCATTGCTGCCGCTGATGAGCATGGTCTGGTGATGGTCTTTACTGGGATGCGCCATTTCTGGCACTGAAACTGCTCACCGCAGCAGTGGGCAGGATATGAATGAGTGTGCAGCCCGGCTGAGGTTGCACGGTATTGACTGAGCAGGGAAGGCTCGAGCAATGTTGAGTGTAGATACTTTGGTGAGGTTGGCGGAAGAAGAGCTGATTCAGCTTAAGCAGGAGGGCTGTGATTCGGAGGGAATTAGACATATTTATGAGCAGGCTCAGAGTGCGAATGAGGGCACTGCCCGAGTACTGCTCTTAGAGCTATTCGAGCGGGCGACAGAGATGAAAGCAGATGAACACTGGTCCTACAATGAACCCTCCGACCTGAAAGCCATCCGTGCCCTCCGACCGCAGAGACAGCGAACCCGGGTGGAGATAGAAAAGAATACCTTGCGGGACCGGTTGAGCGGGGCGTGGCTGGGCCGGTGCATAGGCTGCATGATGGGTAAGCCGGTGGAGGGCAAGTCGCGCAAGGAAATCGAGGTCATCCTGCGCGCGGCTGACGCCTATCCGCTGGCCGGCTATTTCCCGGTACTGGAGCCTGCCCCCGAAGGGGTCTCCTACCGGCCGCCTGATGATCCCTGTTTGAGCCCGAATGTCAGTCACGGTGTGCGCGACGATGATACTGATTACACTGTCCTAAATATGCACATATTGGAAAAGTTTGGACCAGAGGTGACATCCCAGCAGATCGTGGATCAGTGGCTCATTTATCTGCCCTACCACCGGACTTACACAGCTGAGCGCGCCGCCATGCGCAACTGGATCAATGGGATAATGCCCCCGCACTCTGCGGTCTATATGAACCCCTACCGCGAGTGGATAGGAGCGCAGATTCGCGCCGACGGCTGGGCTTATTGTTCACCAGGTTGGCCTGGAATGGCCGCTGAGCTAGCTTGGCGGGATGCTTCGATTACGCATGTGAAGAACGGAATCTACGGCGAGATGTTTTTTGCTGCGCTGATTGCTGCCTGCTTTGGAACGGACTCTCTTGCCCACGCAATACAGAGTGCCCTGGCACAGATACCCAACAATAGTCGCCTAGCAGAGGCGATCAACAGATGCGTGGACTGGTGCGAACAGGATACAGATTGGCAACAGAGCTGGCAAAAGATCATAAAACAATACGGGCACTACCATCCCGTCCACACGATCAATAATGCGTTGTTGGTGCTTATGGGACTACTTCACAGCGGCGGTGAGATGAGGCGAGCCATCGCGATTGCCGTAATGGGTGGTCTGGACACAGACTGCAATGGGGCTACGGCGGGCTCTGTCATGGGAGCGCTGCTGGGCGAGCAAGGAGTGCCTCAGGATCTGAGCAAACCGCTGAACGATACCCTGGATGTTGCTCTATCGGGGATGAGCCAGTTTAAGATTAGTGACCTAGTTGAGCGGACGATGGGCGCCGCCGCTGCAGTCCTATCGGCCGATTAGCAGGCCTATATGTGATCTGCCTCGCCCAAAGAGAAATAATTAGAAAGTCAAGATTCGTCACCTGGTTCTATAACGGTGTAGATAAACACATGTCGTGAGATGGCGCCACCAAGCACCAGGTCGAGGAGGTCATCGCCGCCGCCAACGAGCACGGGCTGGTGATGGTCTTCACTGGGATGCGCCATTTCTGGCACTGAGATGGCTGGAGAAGGTCAAAGCACGGTCCTCAGCGAAGTTTTGATAGATGCTGTTGGACAACTCATCTGTCCACAAGTAGTCACTCCGTAGTCAGAAAAAGTGAGAGATGATACCGATGAATCGCAGTTTACGCCAGGCTGATCCTCAGGTCTACAAGATTATGCAGAATGAGCTGGAGCGGCAGAAGACCACACTTATGCTCATCCCTTCGGAAAACTATGCCAGCCGTGCCGTGATGGCGGCGATGGGGTCGATCTTCACCAACAAGTATGCTGAGGGTTATCCCTATAACCGTTACTATCATGGTTGCCAGTTCTACGACGAGCTGGAGCAGTTGGCGATTGATCGGGCCAATGAGCTATTTGGGGCTGAGCATGCCAATGTTCAGCTTCATACCGGCTCGCAGGCCAATATGGCGGCCTACTACGCGTTGCTTGAACCTGGCGACAAGATTATGGCGCTAAGTGTGGCTACCGGCGGTCATCTCACCCATGGTTCCCCCATCAGCTTCAGCGGTCAATTCTACGAATCACACTTCTATAGC
>JALGTS010000242.1 GCA_029821255.1 Candidatus Zipacnadia bacterium | reverse complement strand
ATCAGATTACCAGCCGAGTCGGAGGTATCAAAGTTCTGCGTGGCCGAAACGAAGGTGACGCTGTGGTCCTTGAGTACCTGCCAGAAATCGTAGAAGTTCTTGAGGGAGCGGCTGATGCGGTCAAGTTTGTAGGCAATTACCACGTCTACCACGTCGATGTTGTCCTGGCGCACATGGTAGAGGAGCCGTTGCATGGCCGGGCGACCTAAGTCTTTGCCGGAATAACCTCCGTCCTCATAGACGTCGGTTAGCTTCCAGCCCTTTTCCCTCTGCACTTAGATATAGTGCTCACAGATTTCCTGCTGGGTTTGGAGTGAATTGTACTCGGGCTGTGTCTGCTCGTCCGTAGACACCTTGGTGCAGATTGCGCAACGCAGTCGGTATCACTCCTGATGGGCACCTGTGATAGTTGGGCTATTCTACACTGATCCGGGGAATCCTGCAACCCGAACCTATACCATCACAGCCTGCAGTGGCACAGCCCCCCACATTTCCTGGAGTGGGGCAGGCGTGCGGAGTGTTCAGTTCCCCCAGTTGTCCTATATTGGTTCCCTAGGCCCCCCAAAATCCGAACTTTTTGGCCCGTTAGTTAACATAATAGTGTATCTCAGAACCGATACCCGCTGTCTGTCCGCTATTGTGCGGGGTATGTCACCACGCTTTCGTCCATCCGGATCCGGTAGACGCGTGACTCGATTGCTTCGAAGCTACAGGCAAGCTGGCCGTTAGCTACCTCAGCGCTGCCCTCAGCAAACATGACCTTCGCCGTGGCGTGCTGAACGCCCGGGACCTCAATCACGGTCTCGGTCGAAGAGCGCTCGTAGTTGGCGGCGATAATGTAGATATCCCGCCCGTCGCTCTTGACCATCGCTACAACGTGATTGCTGTCCTGAATCAGCTCCGCTGTGTCCGCGGTGAGCACCGACTGCAATTGGCGTAGTTCACGGGTGACTGTCTTTAACCATTCCAGGTGCATTTCACGCTGGCTGTGGTCGTCATCGCCTGGATTGTTTTCATCTCCCATGAGCCGATGCAGCGCCCAGTACAGCACGCCACGGGCCCCTGAGGCAACCGCGGTGTAGGTCATCGTACGTAATTCACGCCGAGTGGGAAACCGCTGCCACTCAGGCGGCACGTCGCACCGGCTCGCCTTCTGGACACCATAGTTGAATGCCTGGCAAACGAACCAGAGTGGATTACTGCCACGGGAAGCCTTTCGTGATTTATCCACAAACATCTTGATGCCACGAAAGCCCGTCCCTACGTACCAACTCTGAGGAATGGGGGGAATAGGGTAGTAGTCGGCCTGCATAATGTCTACGGAGTCCATGAATCGCTCGAGATCAGCGAAATGGCACACGACTGCGGTGACAGGGTGGTTTGGGTCGTGTTGTCTTATCATATTGTACGTCGCGGGCATGTATGTCTTGCCCATCCTGCCATTTATGGCAACGCCCAGGCAACTGGTCGCCACCCGATCCCAACCAGGCTCGTCCATGGTATGCCAGGCGAGTAGCGCAGGGTGGTCGCGGTACTTTTCGATGCGCGTAATGGCGCTCTCAAAACTCATTTGTTTGACATCGGGACGATACAACCCCACCAGCGCCATAAGCCCGTTATGATGAGCCGCGTCCAACCACTTCTGCCCACTGTCCCACGTAGCTTCGCCCTCCCAGGCATACGTGTGCACCAGGTTGAACCCGGCCTCTGCCAGCATCGGGAAATCAGCAGTGCGCGCGCCGTAGATGCCGACTGGAAAGAATGGCTTACCGTCAACCAGCACACATTTATCCCCCACCACCTCCACCGCTGCGTAGCTCGCGGTAGCGAAGGCCGCAAGCAACAGTATTAACGCTGTAAGCGCTGTAGTCTGGTTGTGCATTACTATGTTCCCTGTTGTGTTCAGCATTCCGTGCAGGGCGCACCGATTCGTACGCGTTTGGCATAGGAAATCCATAACACGTACTGGCTCATCAGCGAGCCAGTCCCATTTTTGGCTTGGTAGATGCTAATGTTGTGCTTACCACTCCGGCCAGGTCTGGGGTGGGTAGATGCCTGGGCCGTCGTCCTCGTAGCTGAGCGGCAGCTCCACGGTGCTGCCACCCAGGCGACTGGATAGGTAGATAGCCTTGATTAGCTCAACGGACTTGCGCGCCTCCCGGCCGGGAATTGCCGGCTCCCGATCATTGATGATCGCCTCGCATAGGTCGCGCACATGCGCAGCGTGGCCCCTAATGGTAAGTGCGACCGGGTCAGTGGCTGTAGCTTGCTCTTTCTCAGTAGCGGCAGCAGCTTCCTCCTCCTCTTCGCCTTCTATGCTCCACTGGACAATTTCTGTGTCGGTAAGTTTGATAGTACCGCGATCCCCATGGATCTCAAAGAAGGAGCTCTCGCCAGGTGTCACCGAGGTAGCTGCGACAATGCTGCCCAAGGCCCCGTTGGCGAACTCCAGATTGGCCACACTGGTATCTTCTACTTCGATATTACGCACCAGCCGGCGGCAATACGCGGAAAGACGAGTTACATCTCCCACAATCCAGGTCAGCAGGTCAATACTATGAATGGACTGGTTCATAAGCGCGCCGCCTCCATCCAGTTCCCACGTCGCCCTCCACGCCCCGCTGGCATAGTATTCATGGGAGCGATACCATTTCTGATGGCATTCCCCCAGTACCAATTTGCCGAGCTTGCCACTGCGAACCGCCTCGCGGACCTTCTTTGAGGTCGAATAGGTCCGGTACTGGAAAACACCAGCCAACTTGACATCATTAGCCTCGGCAGCCTCGATCATTGCATCGATCTTCTCTAAGGTAATATCCAGCGGCTTCTCGCACAGGATATGTTTGCCGGCTTGGGCAG
>JALGTS010000241.1 GCA_029821255.1 Candidatus Zipacnadia bacterium | reverse complement strand
CACTGGGGTTTGGAGGACCTCGCTTTCTCCCTCCTGCAATTGTGGGAGATTGTGATGTTTCTCCCAGGTCTCATTTAATTTTATTATACCCGATCTTGTTACACTTATGCAAGGATTTTGGCCGTCTGTTAAGGAAAGTTTCTAATCTGGGTACGCTTGCGAGCGCTGTAGATGCAACGAGACGGACCGCCTCATTGTCGGCTTGACAATGGTTGGGCGGCAAGTTATTCTATATCGGGTTTGGGTAGTACCTGGCGACGTTCCGAGGGTCGTTGCTGTAGGTGCTCCTTTCGCGAATTTGGTCATCAGCACGCTATTGTTCAGAAAACGGAGTGGTTTTATATGCCTATTGTAGACTCAAAGACAGGTGAAGTTAGAGTAGACTATTCGGTGACAGAGCTGGAGGAGAAGGCTCGGGAGATGCGGGCTTGGAATATGATTTCACTGACTGCCGCCGGTTCGGGACATACCGGTGGTACTATGTCTATAATGGATATTACCGCTGCTTTGTATCTTAAGCACATCCGCCATGATCCGAAAAACCCCCAGTGGCCCGACCGCGACCGGGTTTTTTGGTCAACAGGACACAAGGCACCAGCTTTGTATGTTGCGCTGGCGGCAGCGGGCTATTTTGACGACCGCCCGTTGACCTTCCATGATGAGCCGGTGCCAGGGCTGGAGGATATCAGGGGCCTGGAGCAGACGGTGTTGCTGCGCCGACTGGGTTCCGGCTTTGAGGGCCATCCCAACTGGCTGAAGCTGCCCGGGCTGGAGTTTTCCTCAGGCTCATTAGGGCAAGGATTGGGTGTTGCCATTGGCTCGGCGTTGGATGCGCGGCTGCGCGGCAAAGATTATCACGTCTATTGCCTGATGGGCGATGGCGAGCATGATGAGGGCTCCATCTGGGAAGGCATAATGTGTGCGGCCCATTACGAGCTGGACAATCTCGTCGGGATAGTTGACATTAATCGTCTGCAAATTGACGGGCCTACTGAGGAAGTTATGAAAGTTGAGCCGTTGCGCCGCAAGTATGAGGCATTCGGTTGGGAAGTCATTGAGATTGACGGGCACAATATGGCCCAGATTCTGGAGGGGCTGCGCCAAGCAGATGCGGTGACCGGCCGACCGGCTGTTATCTTAGCCCATACGATCAAGGGCAAGGGTGTGGACTTTGCCGAGGATGTCGTCGGCTATCATGGGATCGCCCCCAAGGACGGCCGCTATGGGGAGGAATCATTGGAACGCGCATTGATTTCTATCGGTGTCCGTGAGCAGTTCCCGCCTGAACGCATAGACAAGCTGCTGGCAATAGCTGAGAAATATCAGGCCTATGTAGACCGACGAGTGGCTGAGGCGATGCCTAAATTCAGCCGCGATTACTGGTGGAATAGCGGCGAGACTATGAAGGTGGAGATGGATGCCACACGCAATGGCTTTGGGCGGGGCATCGCCGAATTGGGGGCTGACGAGCGGGTCGTTGCCCATGGTGCTGATATTACTGGCTCCATCCGAATGGACCGCTTCTTCAAACCTGATGGAAAAAACGAGGATCCCGAACGCAAAAAGCGCTTTTTTAGTGTGGGCATCGCCGAAGCTAATATGGCTTTGGTGGCTGCAGGTTTGGCTAAGGAGGGGCGAATCGCCTTTATTGGCTCGTATGGAGTATTTGCTACGGGTCGTAACTGGGATCAACTGCGTACTACAGTAGGATACAATGATTTCAACGTCAAGGTCGCTGATGCTCACGGCGGTATCTCGGTAGGCCCCGATGGCGCCACTCATCAGGCGTTGGAGGAGATCAGCCTCATCACCTGTCTGCCGAATTTTAGTATGGAAGTGCCCTGCGACGCTCTTGAGACGGCACGCGCCACCAAGGCTATTGCGGCGATAGAAGGGCCGGCGGTGGTTCGCTATGCACGGGAAGCTACTCCTGTGGTGACCAACGAGGAGACGCCCTTTGAATTTGGCGTAGCTAATGTTATCCGCTATCGGGGCGAGCGGGAGCAATTCATTGATGCCTTTGAGACCAAATTGGCTTCTGATTATGAGTCAGAGGGTGAGGTCCTGGCGGTCATTGCCTGTGGGCCGATGGTGCCCGAGGCGATGCGGGCTGCTTGGATACTAAAGGAAGACTATGGCATAGAGACGCGGGTGGTCAACGCCCATACGGTAAAACCACTGGATGCAGCGGCCATTGTTAGTGCTGCCCGTGACGCCCAGGTGGTTATCACCGCCGAAGAGCACCAGGTCGGCGGCTTCGGGAATTTAGTAGCCGGGGTTATCTGCCGGGCCGGCTTAGGCGGCAGTGTGAAGCTGGATATGGTAGGTGTTGAGGATCGCTATGGCGAGTCGGGCCAGCCCTGGGAGCTTATGAAGGTCTTCGGGCTGACCGCTGAACATATCGCCGACAAGGCGCGCAAACTGTTGGAGCTGTGAGAAAGCGCAGCAGGCTATGAAGCCGTTTGAGCAGGTTGAGCACACTGCGGATTATGCCATTGTCGCCTGCGGCAAGGATCTGCGTGAGCTGATTGAGAACGCGGGTCGGGGCATGATTAGTCTAATGGTGGATGTCGGGGCGGTTGCTGCTACCCAGCACGTTGAGTTCGCTGCTGAGGCGGACAGTCCGGAACGGCTGCTTTTGCAGTGTCTGCGCCAGTTACTTTATCTGGAGGAGGACGAGGGCCTGGTGCCGGTCGAGTTTGCGGTCACCAGGCTTTGTCAGCATCCCCTGGAGGCAAAATGCATCGCCGGTGTAGTGCCTGTTGACCAGGCACGCTCTCATTTGATTGCCACCATCAAGGCGGTCACCTATCATGCCCTGGAAATCCAGCCTACGCCCGAAGGTCTGGAAATACGGGTCGTCTT
>JALGTS010000240.1 GCA_029821255.1 Candidatus Zipacnadia bacterium | reverse complement strand
TTAACTCCGCTCAGTCGTCCCTGGCCATCAGTGATATAACCCAGCGGTTGGGTGAGGACCAAAAAATGTACACCTGCATCCAAGGCTGCCTCCCGCTCGCCAGGCCACGCTGGCATCTGTGCAAATGAACGACGATAAAGGAGGTAGACATCGCGGGCACCAGCTTGCTTCGCTGCAATAGCCGCATCAACCGCAGTATTACCCCCTCCCAGTACGGCCACCTGTGCAGGAACTTCGAGCCTACAGCCTGCCTTTATCTTCTTAAGGAAGTCGGTTGCCGAGAGAACTCCAGATTCCGGCCGCTCGGCTCCAGGCAGCTTAACTGCCCTGGGCAAGCCAACCGCCAGGAACGCTGCCGCGAAGCCCTCGGCCAGTACATCATCAAGTGTGTAGGACTTGTGCAGCGCGGTGCTCAAACGCCACTGGAGTCGGTCATCGGGGACCTTGTCTAATAAGGCATTAAGCTCGGTGCGTATCGTCGCGTTGTCCAGTCTTTCCGGAGGAATCACTTCCCGTGCGGTTCCCCCAGGTTGATCGGCAGCATCAAAGATAGTGACCTGGTGACCCAATTCCAGCAGTTGTATGGCACAAGCCAGACCGGCTGGACCTGCCCCAATAACTGCCACCTGCAAGCCGCTATCTTCAGGGGGCAGGTTCACCTTAACCCAGCCCTTCTGCCGAGCCTGCTCGCATACATAGCGCTGAAGGGCCCGAATCGGCACAGCTCCGTCGCCAATGTATTGCTGTATACAACTACCCTCGCATAGCACCTCGGCGGGACAAGCATACGCACATATCTCGGGCAAGGGATTCGCCGAGCGCAGAATCTCATAAGCGCGGCGCTCTTGCCCATCTGCGATAGCTGTGACAAAACCGGGAATATCCACACGGGCTGGACAGGCCTGCTGGCAGGTTGGCGCGGCACAGTCCCGGCACTTCTTGGCAATATTGCGGACATAACTGGGATCGCGGAAACGCCCCACCTGATAGATAGGCGCGTAGATCTCATGGTCGCGCACCACACAGCCAGCTCGTCCCCCATCCCGCATAATCTGGGTGCATGAGGAACAGGTGATGCACAGCTTTGTAGGAACTAACCGTCCGTGCTCCATTAGGTCACGAGCAAAATCAGGGCAGGCCAATGCTAAGCGGCCTACTCCCGCGAATTTGCACCAACCCTCACTCACCATTTTCGCTGCCACCAGCGGGAAAAACTGGCGCAGCCAAGACAAACCGGTCGCGACCAAGGGCATTTGGGGAACAGCGTGATGGATCTGCTCGGCAATCTCACACATCGTAGCGATATTAGCCAGCGGATGTTCGTGAGGGATGTATCCACCAGCCACCGGTGTGTCGTACGGCCGCTCGACGTGCGGATTATAATAAGGATTGCCATAACCGAGGTTGATGATTCTAACCCCGGCCTCATACAATCGCCGAATCAGTTCGATCGGTTCGCTGAGGTCCGGCTCCCTGCTCCCGTCGGTAGCCATCCCAAAACCCCACGGATAGGGCAGAGCATCGTAAACATTAACGCGGCTACCAACCAGCAACTGGGGGATCTCCGCCTTGATGCGTTGAACTACTTCCAATAAGAAGCGGATACGATTCTCGAAGCTGCCCCCGTATTTACTATTCGCTCGCGTATGCGAGGCAAGAAGTTCGTTAATCAGGTAACGATGAGTGGCCTTTATATCTACTCCGTCAAAACCGGCCTGGTAGGCCAGGTGTGCTGCAGCTACAAAGTCGTCCTGCAGGCGGTCAAGCTCCTCGTCGCTAATGAGGGGATAATCTTCGGGTAGGTTGTGCAACGGATCCAGAGGCACCGAGTGGTGCGCGATTATGGGCTGTGCAGTTCCCCGTGGCTTACTGTAGCGACCCGAGTGGGTCAGTTGCAGCAGTGTTACGGGGCGGTGATTGACACCGAAGACCTCGCTTGCCGCGCTCATAAGCTTCTCGTGCATATCAGCGAACAAGCCCGCAGTTCCCTTGTGAAGCCAGAGCTGACGAGGATTAGCGCGCCCCTCGCGCACCACCGAGGTGGCCTCCATCCACAATAGGCCTGCTCCCCCACTGGCAAATCGTCGGTATCGGCGGACGGTCAGTTCACTCGGGGCACCTTGGTTGGTTCCATCACACCCCTCCATCGGGTGGATACAGAGGTGATTGAGCACTGCCCGTCCCTCTAATTCGGTGGGCTCCAGCAGCACCGATATATCATCAGTTAGGGGCAGGCTAAGTCTCAGTTCATCCAACTTGGCCAGAAGCTCTTCCAGGTTGTCAAAATTGAAAGGCGCATGTGGTGACGGGATACGTACATTACTGGCTGGATCAAATACACTCATAAAAGAAGTCTACCTCAAAAGTTGTTGCTGAAGTTAGATAGAGAAAGATGGAAAGTCTAAATCATTGTGAAAGCGCGAAGCGCCACAATCACCACTTAGTATTGTTCATCAGTCGAATTTTTTCCTTCGTGTCTGTATAAAAATAACAAAAACTATGCGTGATTGCGGAATAGCTTGGAGAGCTACTGCAGTTGGTTGTGTGTTACGGTGGCGATTCTTGGTACGATGCATGCTGCGCGTGCACATTTTAATAATCAAGATAGTCTGGGCGGGCAGAAATTGCAGTCATACCCTTGACAGCTTTAGGCCGAACGGTACACTATAGGACAACGTGAGTAGTTATAGTCGTTCACTCGGAGGAAACATTGCAATGAGACCTCCCACTATACAGTTAACCAATGATACAGAGATTCCGCGCGACGGGGAGATAGTCTCGGTTGGTATACCTTTCGCCAGTGGAGAACTTGCCGCTGACCAGCAATTGTCATTCTCCGCCGACGGCCGCTCGTTTCCTGCTCAGCAAAGGGTTTTGACTACCTGGCCA
>JALGTS010000239.1 GCA_029821255.1 Candidatus Zipacnadia bacterium | reverse complement strand
GCTGCGTCCGAAGGCCTCACCAAACCGCTGGCCCACCTCTATCACTGCCCGCTTGGCCGGCTCATAGGCCGCCCACTGGTCGCGCTTGTGCTCAAAGTAGAAGTCGTATAGGTCCAGTGGCCCCATAGTAAGGGGATTGTCTACATCCAGCAGCGGATAGCGCGGCACGTATGGCCCGATGAAGCTCTGAACTGCATCGTCGTCTTCCACTTGGAGCAGCTCGTAGGAGTGGCTGACCAGGAAACCGTCCAGACACGACATCACGGGCAGGCGCACATCCTCCCGCTCCCCGATAACTACCGCTTGAACGAGGTTGTCATATGATTCTTGGACGTTCTCAGCGTAGATCTGAACCCAGCCGGCGTCCCGTGCTCCCATTGTGTCGGAATGGTCGCAGTGGATGTTGATATTCCCCGACAGGGCCCGGTTGACCACGGTCAGAATTACCGGCATACGCAGCGAGGCGGTGATATAAAGAATCTCCCACATCAACGCCAGGCCATTAGCCGAGGTGGCGTTCATCACCCGGCCACCAGCAGCCGCCGCTGCGGTGCAGGCACTCATCGCCGAGTGCTCACTCTCCACTGCTACGAAGTTGGTATCCACCTTGCCGTCGGCGACGAACTGAGCAAAGGTCTGGACGATTTCAGTAGAGGGGGTAATAGGGTAGGCAGCGACGACATCGGGGTTAATCTGCCGCATCGCCTCCGCCACCGCCTGATTCCCCTCCATTGGTTTTACTTGAGGCATGTTGGTCCTCCTTGGTCATCTTGGTCATTTGCCTTGCGTGTGCTGTTCCAAAAAACTCACGAGACCCCGTCCGAGGCTATCGATGGGCATTTCGATAGTCAAAATACGCTCTTCGTCAGTGAAGTAGTCGAGCGGTATGCTGTACCAGAGCTGGCTTGACATGCTGTAAACGATCCGCGCACTTAGAGGATGCCCCTCACATAATTCATAGCCCACGCCAGCCATCTATAGCTTCCTTCGATCGCACTATCGCAGAGAGTGCAGCTATGAGTATACCTATTAGCCAAACAGCGACTACGATGACTAACAACACACCTATCACTATGTCCATCTTAGGCTTCACCCTCTACCTGGTGTTCCAGCTCTTTCAATGCGACTTGAAGGCCGTCGTTGGCCAACTCGAGTCTGCGCTCTTCACCAAGGGCTTCATTCCACTCTTCCCTCAACTGGAATAGACGGTCCGAAGCCTCACTCAGCAAACCAAGGACCTCATATAGCTCTTTTGTCAGTCTGCGTAAGGTCTCTTGTTTGGTCATCATACTTTACTCCCCACATACTTTTAAGCATGTCAGATAGTGTGTCGAAGCACATCTACCAGGCTGGAGAATGTTTCACCGTTGACCTTCATAGCCCCAATCCCATTTAGGCATCGCAATGCCCTTCACAGTATCCCTATCTCCTCCTCAAGCTTGTTCCACTTATATTTTGCCTGATATAATTCATGGACTTTTTGAATTGTCAACTTCTTAAGTTTGTCCTGTATTTCATGAAATGTTCCGCACAGAAGCCCCTCAGCACCTTTCAAAGCCTTTTCATCAGCTACAAGGAAAATGTTACTATTCCAAATGTCAAACGCGTGTTTCAATTTCCCGAGTGCGTGATATATGTCACCTCCGACCTGGACCTCAAATACGTATGTCGGTACGCTTCCTTCAACTCGTCGCCAAACTACATCCAATCGTTCGTTTTCCATTAGATATTCTTTCTCAGCGATAAAGCGATCTAACCTGCCAATTTCCAATAGCAAGTCCTGAACTTGAGTATGGCTTGTTGTGAATATTTCCTCCGCTGGTGTAAGTAGTACAGCAGGGACTAATGACTTCGGCGGAGAGATAATATAACTAAACTCCTCTTTGAATTTTGTGTAGAGTCGCTCAATCGTTTCCTCTCGCAAGAAGCCTATTCCACTACGTCCCTCGTGCGGAGACAATTTCACAGGAATTCTTTTACTTTGCCACTCTTTTTGCTCTAACAAGTAGTTAATACGAAATTCAAATCTGAGGGGATAAATCACTTTTTGCTGGTGTATTTCATCGGGCCATAAGGGCTTGTCTTGAATAAACTTGGTTTCAACCTCCCCAACTCCAATTACGCCCGTTATCGGTTGGGTGCTGTAGAAAAATATAATGTCTCCAGGGTCTAATGCCTTCCATTGTGCATAACGGTGCTTCTTTACGCCCCAAATGCCGTTTTGCTTAAACGCGGCTTCCCAACTTTTCTTGGGACCTACAATAATCCAATGTGGGGCCCGCACAGTTTTCAAGTTGAATCCCTTTTCCTTCCTAGAGACTTCCGTGCTCAGTAGTTTTTCGCAGCGCCCTCAACCAGCCGACGAGTAACCTCTGTCACTCGCTCCACTGTCCTCAGCTCCCCGTGCAAATTCGCGCAGGCCGCATTATTCTGATTCCTGTTCGCTCTCCGGCACCATCTCAATACAGTCTTTAGGGCAGACTGCCGCGCAGATGCCGCAGCCCTTGCAATGTACCAGGTCAAAGCCCTGCCCAATTACCGAGCCATCCTTAACCTGGACCGCGTTATCCGGGCAGTAGACCCAGCAAAACAGGCAGTCAATGCAGGCCTCGTCATCGCGCACTGGCCGGACTGTCCGCCAGCCGGAGACATCATATTCAACAGCGTTACCGGCCTGGGGAACATAGCCGCCGGAGACCATCTCGTGCCACTTGGTATCTGGTTCGTAGTGACTCATTCGGATTGCACCTCATCATGCGCTCGCTGAACAGCCTCGAAATTCGCTTCGATAATCTTCTCCGACAGCTTGCCGCCCAGTTGCTTACGGATAGCCGCTCGCGCGCCTTCTAGATTCAGAACATCGCTGACCTTGGCCAATGCCCCCAGCATTGG
>JALGTS010000238.1 GCA_029821255.1 Candidatus Zipacnadia bacterium | reverse complement strand
TGCTATGTCAGTCCCCGGGCCTCCGGAGTGCTCCCCGTTTGGATCCGCCCGTGATGAGAGTTTGTCGCTGTGCGAGGCAGAATTCCTCATCTGGTTGACAGGGCACAGCTGGTGGCTGTGTGGCAGTTTGGCCATCCCCTCGGGGATGGCCGGTGTTGATGAACGCTCCTGACGAGTACATTAGCCTGAAGGTACCGGTAGTCACTACATCCACTTTCTCGGCGGCCTGCGCCGGCCCCTCCTCTGCCATAATGTCAATCATTTCGTCAGCCGTCACCACCGCTACTTGGCCGCTTTTGATCTTCTCGTTTATCTGTTGGTAGGTCTTAAGAGGCAAGGTAATCGCCTCTTAAAGTTGGTCTGCTCTTCTGTGATGACAGAGTGGAAGCCGCTGCTGCTGCTTGCAGATGAGCTTGCTGCAATGCGCCGGACAGACCGGGCTCTGGCATGGCCATATCCATCACCTACTTTTCTTACAGAGGCGATTATGGTGCAAATAGGTCTCCTGCTAAGTATCTCTCGCCCGTGTCCGGCAAGATTACTACTATCGTCTTCCCTGAGCTGGTGGGGCGCTGGGCCACCTTTATGGCGGCATGGGCAGCCGCGCCCGAGGATATGCCGCACAGAATTCCCTCTTCGGCGGCGAGACGCCGCGCCATTTGCGCTGCTTCATCGTTAGTTACCGGGACAACCTCGTCAAGTAATTCCACGTCCAATACCTCGGGAATGAAGCCGGCCCCGATACCTTGTATTTTATGCGGCCCAGGTTGCCCTCCCGACAACACCGGCGAGGCAGCCGGTTCCACCGCGATGAATTCAATATCGGCCTTGCGGGGCTTTAGCCCTCGGGCGACGCCGGTGATAGTACCGCCGGTACCCACGCCCGCCACTAATATGTCTATCTCCCCTCCGGTATCCTTCCATATCTCCTCTGCTGTAGTCTCCTGATGAATCCGCGGATTAGCTGGGTTATTGAACTGTTGGGGCATAAAGGCGTCGGGAATCTGTGCCACTAACTCCTCCGCCTTGTGCACTGCCTCGGTCATTCCCCCTTCAGCAGGAGTGAGCACCAGCTCAGCGCCGTACGCCTGTAGCAGCCGGCGGCGTTCTATGCTCATACTCTCCGGCATAGTGAGCACCAGACAGTACCCGCGCGCTGCGGCGATCATCGCCAGCCCAATGCCGGTATTGCCACTGGTCGGCTCTACAATCGTAGTTCTGCCCGGCGTAATTAATCCGTCCCGCTCAGCGGCGTCTATCATCGCCCGGCCAATCCGATCTTTCACGCTCCCCCCAGGATTGAACCCCTCCAGCTTCGCTAAAACGGTAGCGTCAACGTCATCAGTTACTTTCCGCAGACGAACCAACGGCGTCTCTCCGATCAGTTGATCTATACTGTCAGCGATTATTGGTCGGGACATAATGGGGCTGCTCCTCTCTGTACAACCGTTGGTCGGCATATCATCATATAATGCGCTGCCAACCCGTTATTTTCCTTGGTCAGATGGGAGCCAATTTACTGACAACATCGCGACAGGAGGGGAAAAGATGAGGGCCGCTCAAGGGATATACTGGGGATGCAAATAACCTCCTCGGTCTTATCCCGCCTGCCCTATAGGCCGCTTGTGTGCGCACGCCAAGACGAGACGCCGGCGGCTGCCCTCAGTATCTGCTGCCGCCAGCCCCCAGACCGAACCTGACCCCGCGAGCCTTGCGGCTCCGCAACATAGCCCACAGCCTCCCGCCGTACAAATCCTCGGCTTTACAGACATTAGCTCTGGCTGTATACCGCTTACCGCAAACACGCATCCTTGGCTTAATTCCATGCCTTTTCAATCACGCCCCCGGCTACCACCAAGTCACCTTGGTATAGAACAAGGGATTGGCCCGGCGTCAAGGTGTTCGAGTTCTCCGGCAGATGGACCCGAGCGGTCGCCGCGGATATCATGGTCAGTGAGGCGGGAGTAAGGGTAGAACGATAGCGCACCTCGGCCTCGCCTTCCACGGTTCGCCCCAGTGGTGGCCCCGGCAAACTAACCCAATTGACATCTCTAAGCAGACACCAATGGCGGGGCAGAGCTTCCCGGGGGCCCACTGTCACTGTGTTGTCGTGCGGATCCAGGTCGATCACGTAAAGTGCCTGCGAAGAGTTGACTCCCAGGCCACAGCGCTGCCCCACTGTGAAGTTGTGCAAACCATTGTGATGACCGATTGTCCCGCCTGTCTGATCGCGTATCGGTCCCTGACGGGGCGCAATCTGTTCACTAAGCAGATTCCGGTAGTCGCCATCGGGAACGAAGCACAAGTCTTGGCTTTCCGGGGTTTCCGCAGCGGGCAGACTATGTTGGTGAGCCAGTTCCCGGACCTCCTTCTTAGTAAGCCTCCCCAAAGGGAACAATGCATGAGAAAGCTGGTCCTGGGTTAGACCATATAACGTATAGGACTGGTCTTTACTGCTGTCAGCTCCCCGCAGCAGGGACACTCGTCCATTGTTGTGCTCACAAACTGCATAGTGTCCGGTGGCCAGATACTCAACTCCGTATGCTGTCATTAGGAGGCGGAGCAGAGCGCCGAATTTCACCTTTTCATTGCAGCGCAGGCAGGGATTAGGAGTCTGGCCGTTGGCGTAAGCTTCACAAAAATCGCGGATGACATCCCTTTCAAATTGCCGCGCAAGGTTCAGCGTATAGTGAGGAATACCTAGGCGGTGGCAAGTAGTCCGAGCCCGGTAGATTGCCTCGCGAGAGCTGCTCCACCAACTTCATAGTCACACCGATGACCTGATGGCCCTCTCGCGTTAGCAGCCAGGCAGCCACTGAAGAATCAACTCCGCCACTCATTGCAACAGCTATGCGGCTCATGGTATTTCTCGCTTCGCGTTCTCTTGGGTGGCAAGGCGGTAGATCTGGCAAGTCTGGCAGTCGTTAAAACGCCCCTCACGCTTGGCAATCTCCCAGCATCGCTTGCCGGGCGACTCAACTACGGGGCAATCGGCGCGCAGCTCTTCCGGACACCCCTTTAATTGCCAGCACGCGGGCAGTGATATAAGACGGGCAATCTCCTCTATGTCATAGCCT
>JALGTS010000237.1 GCA_029821255.1 Candidatus Zipacnadia bacterium | reverse complement strand
TGCCCAATTATTGCACGGATGAGGTTTCCAACCATGCTCTTGCAATGTTACTGGCGCTGAATAGGAAGCTTCTGCTTACCCATCGGCTGATTGTTGAAGACAGATATAGTATCGACAAAATCAGACCTATTATCAGGCTAAAAGATAGCACGGTGGGTATTGTGGGCATGGGCAACATGGGAAGGAGTTTTGGTGAGAAAGTTAGGCCTTTAGTCAAGCGTGTTCTCGTATATGATCCGTACGTAGACCATCCCGCGGGTTGCGAAAAGGTGGAGCTTGTAGAGCTATGTGCCACTGCTGACTATATCTCGTTGCATCTTCCCCTCCTACCAGAAACGAGGAATCTGATTGACAGGCAGTTATTGGAGGTTATGAAACCTACAGCCTGTGTGATCAACACAGGTCGCGGGGGAACGCTGGATGAGGAAGCTCTTGCCGAGCTGCTGCGAGACGGGAGGTTAGGGGGAGCAGGCTTAGATGTTATTGAAACAGAACCATTGCCCCAAAACAGTCCGTTGCGCGAGTTGAGCAACGTAATCTTGACCGGCCACAATGCCTGGTATTCCGAAGGCTCAATCCGAGAATTGAAAGAGACTGCCGCCAGACAAGTTATTCAGATTCTTGAGGGCAACCGGCCCAATTATGCGATTGCATAGAGGTTGTGAAGGAAGTTGCATAAGGCAGTTATGAAGGCGGTCAAGTACCTAGGACCCGACAATATCCAAGTGGTCCCAACAGACGTACCGACTCCTGACAGCGGCGAGGCACTGGTCAAGGTCCACCTCGCTGGCATTTGCGGGACAGATATGGCAATAATCGGCGGAAAGCACCCGCGCGCTCGGCCTCCACTCATCCCGGGCCACGAATTTGCCGGACAGGTAGTGGACATCAGGCCAGGAGGTACCCCCAGCCGAATCAATATCGGAGACCGCGTAACCGCATATCCTCTTATCAGTTGCGGACAGTGTTGGTCATGCCGCAACGGTTTCGCGCACGTTTGCAGTCACCTCAAGCTGATAGGTATTGATACGGACGGCTTTATGGCAGAGTACGCCCGCGTGCCAATTAATCATCTGTATCAGCTCCCTGCTACCTTATCGTTTGAGAAGGGAGCCTTAATCGAGCCACTGGCCGTCGGAATACATGCGGTTGCCATGGCCCAGCCTAAAGCCAGCGATTTCTGTGTCGTCATGGGAGCTGGGCCGATTGGTCTGATGGTGGGATTGCGTCTGCACAGCCTAAATATACAGAACATAGTTATCACCGACCTGAACAACTACCGGCTCCAGTTAGCCGACGAACTGGGCTTGCAGACATTAGACATCTCGCGGTGCGACCCGGGCGAAGAGGTCCTTAGCCTGACTGATAGGGCTGGTGCAGATATCGTATTTGAAGCGGCGGGAAGCAAAGAGGCTGCTATGCAGATGTCTCAACTGGTTCGCTGCCGGGGGAAGGTTATACTGGTTAGTGTTCATAAAGAGCCTCATAAAGTAAACCTCCAGGCTATAAACTTCAAAGAAATTAGTATCATTGGGAGCCGCGTTTATTCACCAACTGACTACGAGCAGGCCCTCAAGTTGGCCGCAGAGTTGTCAGTAGAACGCCTGATATCCCACAAGGTTCCCATTGCGCAGGGAGCTAAGGCCTTTGGGTTAGTGAAAGAGTCCCAGGATGTGGCCAAAGTAGTTATAAGCATGGAGTGATCGGCTATGGCTAAGTTCAGTCTCCAAGGCAAACAAGCACTTATCACCGGAGGTAGCCGAGGCATTGGCTTGGCAATCGCCAAGGAGTTAGCCCAAGCAGGAGCAGATGTCATTTTGCTTGCGCGTGACTCAACCAGGCTGCAACAAGCCCAGAAGGAGCTTGAAAACACAGGCAGCAAAATCAGCACCTATTCGTTTGATTTACAAAACGTTAATGCTATTCCACAGATGTATGCAGAAATCGTCGCGGCAAACGGCCCAATAGATATTTTGGTTAACAATGCGGGGTTTACGCGGCGTGGCCCGGCGCAGGAGTTAAGTATTGATGACTGGAATATAGTTATTACGATTAACTTGACGGCTGTCTTTGTACTATCGCAGGCATTTGCTAAAGAGCGGATCGCGAACGGCAAAAAAGGCAAAATCATCAATATCGCTTCACTGATGAGCGAGGCAGTACGCCAAGACAACAGCCCCTATGCGGCCGCAAAGGGGGGTATACGCCAGTTGACAAAGGCACTTGCCGTTGATTGGGCTCGGTATGGCATTAACGTCAACGCTATAGGCCCTGGATATATTCGTACTGACCTAACCAGACCGCTGTATGAGGATTGTGCCTTCCACCAATGGGTCATAGAACGTACGCCGATAGGAAGATGGGGGCTGCCGGAGGATGTCGCATCTACGGCACTGTTCCTTGCTTCTGAAGCATCTGATTTCATTACCGGGCAGTGTATTTATGTTGACGGAGGCTGGCTGTCAACCTTTTAGGTATGGGAAAAGTCGTAGAATGTGTTCCAGTGATGCCAGAGTAGGTAAGCCTGAGTGCATACCGACAGCCAACGTGAACGTCCTAACATCGAACGCAAATTTGCTGAGCAGTCACCGATGCGCCAAAGCGCTATGACGGTGGCGCGAAGTATCGCTTCAAACAAACTGATATCGTACCCTTTCAACTGTAAGAGGTAGCTTTTACAACAATCTCGAGAAATGTCAGTTATAGGAGGCAAGAGTAATGTCTCTGAAACATCTTGAGACCGGCAGGCCTTGTCGTTGGCTGCTATCTACTATTCTGCTCGGATTCATAGCCAGTTTAGGGACTGGGACAGCAGCTAGGGGACTGCAACTTGACCAGGCTTTCTTCCGGCCTGATGTCCGCTTCGTGAGCCACCAGTTCGACCGCCCCATTTCTTTCCT